>CANJVS010000242.1 GCA_947477755.1 Verrucomicrobiaceae bacterium
CGAAGGTCGCAAACCCTCCGCCGAATCCGGCCAAAAACCCCGCAAAGGCACCGAAGGCAGCGCGGACACTCCCGTCCGCAATTCCGGCGAGGTCATCACCATGCACGTCACCGCCAACGGTGACACCGTTCTCATCAACGGCGAGAAGCAGTCCACCAGCGGCCTGCGCGGCCACCTAAGCACCTTCCTCCCCGAACACCCCGGTGCCAAAGTCATCGTCTCCGGCGATCCCGACACCCCGCTCAAGTCCCTCCACGAAATCGTCGACGCCGTCCGCGACAACGGGAACAAGAATGTTGGGATCAAAGCGGAGTGATTTCAATCTCTCCGCACATGAACGAGGAAGCTGCCAAAATCCGTGCGACGATTCTTCGGGTTGCCCTCCCTGCAGGCTTTGCCATCAAACTAGCAAAGCATCTCGATGAATGGATTTCACGAGCAGAAATACCCGACGTTCTGCGAGACTATCTCCGCCACTGCACAAGTAGTGCTCCGTTCGATCTCGGCCCATACTCGATTTGTTCGTTGCAATGGAGCTACTCATTCGCTCGCGAACACCCGCTTTTAACGACTGAGGGAGTGCTTGCCGTCGCCACAGCAGGAAATGGTGACGTCCTCGTTTGCCTTAGCAAGCAATCCAACTGCCCAGTCGGCATCCTTTCACATGAAGGAATCTGGGAAACCAAAAACTCAGCAGAACTTTATCGTCAAATTCTGCCTGTCTCATCTTCGCTCACATGTTTCTTCGAATCTTGCACGTCGAACGCTGATCTCCCGGGCGACTTCCATGCAGCAAAAAGCCAACTGAAATAGCCATTGTACAATCATGTCCTCATCGTCATTCCTTCGTCATTCCTTCGTCATTCTGGCTTACTCATTCGTCATTCCGCCGCTCGCACACGCTGCAATACCCAGCGAAGTCACCACGGCGCTCACCAAGGCCGTCTCCTTCTACCACTCCCACGCGGCGTCTCATGGCGGTTACGTTTACCGCTACAGCGCCGACTTCACACTGCGTGAAGCGGAGGGCATTCCCGGCCCGGACACGATCTGGATTCAGCCGCCTGGAACGCCTGCGGTCGGGATGGCGATGCTGGATGCTTACGAAGCCACGAAGGATGAAACGTGCCTCCAAGCCGCCGTTGAAGCAGCCCGTTGTGTTTCGCGCACGCAGCTTGCTTCAGGCGGTTGGGACTACTCAGGGCACTTCGATGCCAAGGGCCGTGCATCAAAGCTCTACCGCCGTGACGCCGACGGAAAGCTCCTTCCACGCGCGCAAACCGCCACACGCGAGGCTGGCTGGCACAACTGGCGTCGTCAGGAAAAAAACAACTACTCGACCTACGACGACGATGTCTCCCAGGCCGCCACGCGGCTGCTTGTGCGGGTGGATCACGCGCTCGGCGGCAAAGACGCGGAGATCAAAGAAGCCGCCGATTTCGCGCTGAACACGATCATCATGACGCAGTATCCCGCCGGCGGTTGGAGCGCAAATTTCGACGACGCGCCATCGGCACCACCACCCGAGAAGCTTTACCCGATCAAGCCCGGCAACTACCCCGCCGACTGGCCGCGCAAGTGGCCAAAGGATTTTACAGGCTGCTACGTGCTCAATGACAACACCCACGCCACCTTGATGAGCACGCTCATCCTCGCCTGGCAGCTTCGTGGTGATCCAAAATACCTCGATGCCGCCAAACGCGGCGGCGATTTCCTCATCACCGCGCAGATGCCCGATCCGCAGCCAGCCTGGGGCCAGCAATACAACGCCGACATGCAGCCCGTGTGGAGTCGCGCGTTTGAACCGACTTCCATTTGCGGTCGCGAATCTCAATCCGCCATGTGGGCTTTGTTAAAACTCGCCGCAGCCACCGGCGACAAAAAATACCTGCCTCCCGTTGCCAAAGCCATCAACTACCTGCGCACCGTGCTCCTACCCGGCAACAAGCTCGCCCGCTTCTACGAACTGCAAACCAACAAGCCCCTCTACTTCGAGCGTGGCCCCGGTGGCAAAGGCTTCGAACTCACCTACTCCGACCAACGCGCCTCCTCCAACTACGGCTGGGTCTGGGACAGCGAACTCGACGCCCTGCAGGCCACTGGCAGTCAGATCGCCAAAGGCGGAACCGTGGTGTTTCCACGAGTCGAAAAAGAACGCTGGTCCTCACCACCCACGGACGCCGATATCCAGACCATTCTCACCGAGCAAAAGCCCGACGGTTCCTGGTCCGCCACCGACGATGAACGCGGCATCATGCGCGACGCCAGCGGCAGGAAAACCAAGCCCAAAGGCGGCGTGATTTACAGTCTCGATTTCACTCAGAATGTGAAGGCGCTGAGCACCTGGCTGAAAGCGAAAGGAGCGAAATGAATGCGATAAGGCCGGAGTTGAGACAGAAGAATGGGGGCAGAAGAATCAGGTTCTTATTCTCCTGTCCCCATTCTTTTGTCTTTTTCTTGTTCTTTTTCGTCAGCATCAGCACGAACGCCGCTGAACAGTATGACAACCCCACACCCTGGTCCTACCAGCGCATCACGCGTCACCCGGTTCCCGCGACCAAAGACGCTGCGTGGCCGAAGGACGATCTTGATCGCTTCATCCTCGCTCGTTTGGAAAAAGAAAGCCTGCATCCCATCGGCGATGCATCGCGCCCGACTCTCATCCGTCGTGCCTCCTTTGATCTGCGCGGCCTGCCACCTTCTCAAACCGAGATCGACAGCTTCCTCCGTGATCCTTCCTCCGACGACATCGCCTTCGCCAAGGTCGTGGACGCGTTGCTTAAATCCGAACGCTTCGGCGAGCGCTGGGCCCGGCATTGGCTTGATGTCGTGCGCTATGCCGACAGCGTTGGCCGTGTTTGGAATGCGCCATTCCTGTATGCCGCGCGTTACCGCGATTGGGTGATCGATTCACTCAATGCTGACAAGCCCTACAACCGCTTCGCCGCCGAACAGATCGCGGGCGATTTGCTGCCCGCAAAGACTGTTCTGCAACGGCGCGATCAAATCGTCGGCACCGGCATGCTCGCGCTCGGCAGCATGAACCTGCAGGAAGGCAGCTACGAGCAGTTCGTGCTCGATCAGGTCGATGACCAGATTGACGTCGTCTCCCGCGCCTTTCTTGGCCTGACATTGAGCTGCGCACGCTGTCACGACCACAAAACAGAGCCCGTCAGCCAGCAGGACTACTATGCGCTGGCCGGCATCTTTTACAGCAGCCGCACGCTCAGCGGCACGCCAAACCGCGCCGACATGGCTGGCGGCGGTTACGTGAGCCCGAACGCACTCGTCGATCTTCCCACCGGGCTGGATGAAGCCGTCGGCCCACCAGCGAAACTGCCGTCCGGCATTCATTCGATGGATGACGTCCACGCGCTCGGCAATCCCAAGACCACCATCCGTTACGATCACGATCCGCACTTCTGCATGGGCATCATGGATGGCGAGATCAAAGATTGTGAACTCGCCGTCGGGGGTGACCCTTTTGACCGCCAGGACGCGCCAGGTCGCGGCAAAATGAAAATGCCCGCGCTGCCACCGCTGCCAAACATCCCGCCCGCATCCTCCGGGCGACTTGAGCTTGCGCAATGGTTGACGCAGCCCGTCCATCCGCTCACCTCCCGCGTCGCCGTGAATCGTTTGTGGCAACATTTGTTCGGCGAAGGCCTGGTGCGCACGCCTGATGACTTCGGTATCACCGGTGCCGATCCCACGCATCCCGAACTGCTTGATCACCTGGCCATCCGTTTCGTCGAGGGCGGTTGGAGCCTGAAGAAAATGATCCGAACCCTGATGCTAAGTCGCACCTATCGACTCGCCAGCACCGGCAATGCCGGGCATCCCGACGCCGGTAACAAGCCCCGCTGGCGCATGAATCCCAAGCGTCTTGAACTTGAACCTCTGCGCGACACCCTCCTGC
This sequence comes from Verrucomicrobiaceae bacterium, assembly GCA_947477755.1. GTDB lineage: Bacteria > Verrucomicrobiota > Verrucomicrobiia > Verrucomicrobiales > Verrucomicrobiaceae > Prosthecobacter. Next base: position 3,920 of record CANJVS010000242.1, read on the forward strand.
ACCTCGCCGGCAAACTCACCTTTGATCGTCCCGAAGGCATCCAGGTTGCCGGAACCGGCGGCAAAGGCCGACACGGCCAGACACGCAGCCTGCTGAACATCGAAGACCCGTATCGCACCATCTACCTGCCCGTTGTCCGCGACAACATCCCCGAGCTCTTCAGCACCTTCGACTTCCCCGGCCCCACTCAAATCAAAGGCCAGCGCGATGTCACCACCGTGGCTCCACAAGCGCTGTTTTTCATGAACAACCCGCTCGTTGCTGAACTGGCTGATGAGATCGCCGCCAAAGCCGGAAAGGATTTGAAAGCCGTGTATCGCCTCGTTCTGGGTCGTGAGCCATCCATCGAAGAAACCCGTGATGCTGCCGAACTGGATCTCCAAACCCTCGCTCAGGCACTGCTGGGCACCGCCGAGTTTCGATACGTCTTCTAACTAAATCCTTGGTAAAATGATGACGGGTAAAATGATTTTCAAACCGGCTCATCATACCATCATTTTACCCGTCATCATTTTACCCAAGTTCTGATGCCATGACCACGCGCCGCCACATCCTCCAATCCACCAGCACAGGCTTCGGCTGGCTGGCGTTCAACGCGCTGCATCAACAGTGGGCAAATGCTGCGGCACCGCTGAAGACGATCAATCCGCTCGCGCCGAAGCCACCGCATTTCACGGCGAAGGCCAAGCGCGTGATCTTCATGTTCATGCAGGGCGGGCCGAGTCATCTGGACACGTTTGATTACAAGCCGGAGCTGGCGAAGGCCGAATCAAACAAGGTCCAAAAGTACATGGGCTCCGTGTTTGAGTTCAAACCACGCGGCAAAAGCGGGATCATGATTTCCGATGCCTTCCCTGAGCTGTCAAAACACGCGGACGATCTCTGCCTGCTCAATGGCATGCAGACACGCACCAATGCCCATCAGATGGCCACAGTGGCGCTGCATATCGGCAGTGAAACCTTTGTGCGGCCATCGATGGGCGCATGGATTGTCTATGGGCTCGGCACCGAGGCGGAGGATCTGCCCGGATTTGTCACCATCAATCCCGTGGCCGACACCGGCGGCGCGATGAACTACGGCAG
>CANJVS010000243.1 GCA_947477755.1 Verrucomicrobiaceae bacterium
GACCACGTCTCTCGGTCTATTTCTCCAACACGAATGTCTACGCCCAAGTCATCGATGATGATGCAGGCAAGACAATCGTCTCTGCTTCGACCAAGGAAAAAGGTTTTGGCGGAGGCAAGGCCAACATCGATAACGCCACCAAAGTGGGCGAGGCTCTGGCCGAACGTGCCCTCGCGGCCAACATCACCCAAGTCGTCTTCGACCGAGGTGGTTTCATTTACCATGGCAAAGTCAAGGCACTCGCCGATGCCGCCCGTGAAAAGGGCCTGAAGTTCTAATCCCCACTATTCCTTTTTTATGGCAGCAGATTTCAATCGTTCAGGTACAGAAGGAGACCGCTCGGACTCCGTCGAGAAAGTGGTTCACATCAATCGTTGCGCCAAGGTCGTCAAAGGTGGCCGTCGCTTCAGTTTTTCCGCCCTTGTTGTCTCTGGTGATCGCCAGGGCAAAGTGGGTTGGGGTTTCGGCAAGGCGAATGAAGTCTCCGATGCCATCAAAAAGGCGACTGAAAACAGTCGCAAAAAAATGAATCTCGTGCATCTCAACAACAACACTATACCTCATGAGGTGATCGGTGAGCACGGTGGTGGTGCCATCATGCTCAAGCCAGCTTCCCCTGGTACCGGTATCATTGCCGGCGGTGGCGCGCGTGCCGTCCTTGAGGCTGCCGGCGTGAGAGATGTGATTGGCAAATCGCTGGGCTCCAGCAATCACGCCAATGTCGTTAAGGCAACTCTCGCAGCTCTTGCCGCACTCCGTCCAAAGGATGAGATCATGCGCGCTCGAGGCAAAGAACTCAAGGAGCGCAAACCGCTTTAATTGGTTTCTAATATCTAATTTCTATTCCTTATGCAACTCCAAGACGTCAAACCTCGCCCCGGTGCCAAAAAGCGTCGCAAGCGTATCGGCTGCGGCGAAAGCTCCGGTCACGGTAAAACTTCAGGCAAAGGCCACAAAGGTCAAAAAGCTCGCGCTGGTGCCGGTATTCGCCCAGGCTTTGAAGGTGGCCAGATGCCCCTCCACCGCCGTCTTCCAAAGAAAGGTTTCAGCAACGTTCAATTCCGTGACGTCTATGAAGTGGTCAATGTCGGCTGTCTCAATGATGCATTCGAAGACGGCGCAGTGATCAATGAGGCTTCTCTCCGCGAGAAGGGTCTCGTGAATCGAGTCTGTGATGCCATCAAGATTCTCGGCGCCGGTGATCTGAGCCGCAAATTGACCATCGAGATCAAAAGCGTCAGCGCCACTGCCCGCGAGAAGATCGAGAAGGCAGGCGGTTCCGTCGCTGCCTGATCCACACCTGAAACTTTGAGCGGGCCAGTCTGCGCCCAACCGAGAGGTTGGCAGAAGACGCGGCCCGCTTTCCTTTATCCCCGACTTCTCCTTTACTATCCATGATTTCCGCCTTTGCCAATAGCTTCAAGGTCCCTGACCTTCGTTCACGCATTCTCTTTACGCTGGCGATGATTGTCATCGTCCGCATCGGCACTGCCATCACGCTGCCCGGCATTGATGTTTCCGTGCTTGATGAATGGATCAAAACACGCACGGCGGACTCTGGCGGTGCGGGGGCTCAGGTCGCGGCTTTGCTTAACGTCTTCAGTGGCGGTGGATTGCAGAACTGCGCGATATTCGCCCTTGGCATCATGCCTTACATCAGTGCCAGCATTATGTTGCAGTTGCTTACTGCCGTCGTGCCAAGCATGAGCAAGATGGCCCGTGAAGATGGAGGGCGCCAGAAGATCACTCAATACACCCGGTTGGCTACGATCGCCCTGTGCCTTTTCCAGGGATACCTCTTGGCTCGGTCACTTTCGGCTCCAGGGCAAAACATCTTCCTTGGCGGGCTTCAGGAAGTCATCGACCGCCTTGGCCGTCCGCTTGTGCCTGATTATGGCATATGGTTTGTCATCACCACGGTCATCACCATTACGGCTGGAACCATGCTGATGATGTGGCTAGGTGAAATGATCACTGAACGCGGTATCGGCAATGGTGTCTCGCTTTTGATCTGTGTGAACATTGTTTCCGATCTGCCGGGTGCTCTCGTTCAAGTGTGGCAGACCTTTGTCGGTGGTGCCGCCAATGACATGAGTAAACCGTTTAAACTGGTCATGCTTCTTGCCTTCATGATCATCGTCATCGCGGGTGTTATTGCCCTGACTCAGGCAACGCGGAGGATTGTGATTCAGTACGCCAAGCGCGTTGTCGGACGCAAGGTTTATGGCGGACAAACTCAGTATCTGCCATTGAAGGTGAACTACTCTGGAGTCATGCCGATCATTTTCGCGCAGGCCATTCTTCTTTTCCCTGCTCAGATTCTCAGTTCCATGTTCCCTGACGTGCGCTGGGTTCAGGAATTTTCCGCCCTTATTGGTTCCGGATCAGTTTACTATGTCATTTCTGCGGCATTGATCTTCTTCTTTAGCTACTTCTGGGTCGCCACCATGTTCCAGCCCACTCAGATCTCCGAAGATCTCAAGAAGAGTGGCGGTTATCTCCCTGGCATTCGTCCTGGCAAGCCAACCGCTGACTTTCTCGACTTCACCATGAGCCGGTTGACCTTTGCAGGCGCTATTTTCCTCACCGGTCTCTATGTTTTGCCGGCCGTCGTCAGTCGCCTGATGGGGATCGCTCCGCAAACCGCGCAATTCTTCGGAGGCACCAGCCTGCTCATTCTTGTCGGAGTGGTGCTTGACGTGATGCGACAGATCGAAACGCATCTTCTGCAGAGCCACTATGATGGGTTCCTGAAAAAAGGCCGTATTCGTGGACGCTTTGATCGCATGGCTCAGACAGGTCAGACGGCTGATGCCACGACCGTTGTCTGGCTCTGGGTTGGCATTGCCATCATCACGATTCTCGGCGTCGCTTGGTTCATCGCCACCGGCGGGAAATAGGACATCATGGGATCACTTTTGAACAAGATCCCCATTCGGCACGGTGCTCAGCAAAATGGCATCCGTATTGCCAATGGGATCGCGCGTGATGTCTTGCTGAAAACGGCGGCTTTGGTCCATGTCGGCATCACGACCGGAGAAGTTGATCGCTATGCAGCTGCCGAGATGAAGGCACGCCACTGTAAAAGCGCCTTTCTAGGCTACCGCAAGTTTCCTGGCCACATTTGCATTTCCATCAACGAAGAAGTGGTCCACGGCATTGGCGGGCCCCGAATCATTCAGGATGGGGACATTGTGAAGATTGATGTCGGTATCGAATTCGACGGATGGATTGGTGATAATGCACTTAGCGTCCCGGTCGGCAATGTCGCCAAAGAAACTCTTCATCTTCTGGCGGCCACCGAGGAATCTCTTCACGTCGCCATCCGCCATGCGCGTGATGGTTGGATGCTCGGCGACCTTTGTGCTTCGGTCGAAGAGCACGTCATTCAGTATGGTTACACCGTCGTGCGCGAGTTTGTCGGGCATGGTGTTGGTCGCAAGTTGCATGAAGAGCCGCAGGTACCCAATTACGGCAGGAAAGGCGAACGCCCGCGACTCAAATCCGGCATGACGATCGCCATCGAGCCCATGGTGAACATGGGCACAGGTAAAACTCGCGTTCTGGCGGACAAATGGACTGCGATCACGCAGGATCGCAAACCCAGCGCGCATTATGAGCATGTTGTTCTGGTCACCGACAAGGATCCCGAAGTCCTCACGTTCCGGAAGCGCATGTTCCCCCAGGGTGTTAAAGACCTCACGCCGCTGCCAGTAAGCGCGCTTCTTTAATTGCTGAAATGCTCATGAGTAGAGCAGGGAAGTGCTTTGTCTCCTGACTACACACATTGTAAGATCTGCATCAGGCGTGAGAGCCGATGACACGCCAACGTATGGTTTGGATCATGTTTTCACGATTCCTGCTGCCCTTGCTGTTTCTTGCTGTTTCACCCGCCATGGCACAAACAGCCGCTGGCGATGGCAAAGCTGATGACACGGCCGCCGTGCAGAAGGCGCTCAGCGGTGGTGGTGCCGTGCGCTTCGCGCGCGGTGATTACCGGCTCACCAGCACGGTCGTGATCGACCTGGATCAGACAGGATTCGTCTCCCTCAACGGCGATGGCGTGGCGCGCTTCATCATGGAGGGCGCGGGGCCGGCCTTTAAGTTCACCGGCACGCATGGCGGCACGGCCGATCCAAAGAGCCTGAAGCCTGAAATCTTCGGCCGCCAGCGCACACCGATGGTGGATGGCATCGAGATCGTGGGCGCGCATCCCGAGGCGGACGGCATCGAGGCCACCGGCACGATGCAGCTCACCATCACCCGCGTGGCGGTGCATGAAGCGCGGCACGGCATCCATCTCACTGTGCGCAATCGCAATGTGATCATCAGCGACTGCCATTTGTATCACAACACCGGCTGCGGCGTGTTTTATGACAACGTGGACCTCCACCAGTCAAACATCACCGGCAGCCACATCAGCTACAACGCAGGCGGCGGTGTGGTGACACGCGGCGGCGGTGTGCGCAACCTGCACATCGGCACCTGCGACATCGAAAGCAACATGACGCCAGAGGCACCGCCGACGGCGAATGTGCTGATCGACTGCACTGAAGGCTCCACGGCGGAGGTCAGCATCGTCGGCTGCACCATCCAGCACAATCCATCGCCCGGCGCGGCAAACGTGCGTTTCATCGGCAAAGGCAAGGCGCGCACGCCTGATGATCACACGCAGTGGGGTCACCTCACCATCGCCGACAATGTGCTGAGTGATGTCGAGGTGAACATCGACCTCCAGCATGTGCGCGGCGCGGTCATCACCGGCAACACCTTCGGCGGCGGCTACGAGCATGACCTGCTGGTGACGGATTGCAGCAACATCGCCGTCGGCAGCAACACCTTTGACCGCAATCCGCCCTACTACCGCGGCAAGGCCGAAGCGGCAAAGGGCGGACTCCTTTTCCGCAAGTCGCGCGACATCACGCTGACCGGCATGCACATCGACGGCATCCGCAGCCATCCCGCAGCCGTGCAGATCGAGGACAGCGACAGC
>CANJVS010000244.1 GCA_947477755.1 Verrucomicrobiaceae bacterium
GCATGGCGTGTCTCCTTGCACGCTGAAGGATGCTTCTCAATCACGGCATCCATCTCGGCTACTGCACCAACATCCATCGCGGCGAAACCTGGGAGGAGACATGGCGCGGGCTGAAGGAGTACACGCTGCGGGTGAAAGAGCGCGTCTGCGGCGGCAGGCCTTACGGCATCGGCCTGCGACTCAGCGAGCAGGCAGCACGTGAGCTGAGCGCGCCTGGAAAAATCGCGGAATTCAAAGACTGGCTGGAAGCGAACAACTGCTACGTTTTCACGATCAATGGTTTCCCGTATGGCTCGTTTCACGGCACGCGGGTGAAGGAGCAGGTGTTCAAGCCGGACTGGACCAGCAAGGCGCGATTGGAGTACACAAATCTGCTCTTCGACATCCTGGCTCAGCTTTTGCCGCCGGGTGTCAGTGGCAGTGTCAGTACGCTGCCGGGGTCTCATAAAACCTTTGGCGTGGGTGCGGAGGAACTGGGAGCGATCTTTGAAAACCTGCGACTGTGCCGTGAACACATCGAGACGGTAAGCACAGCCACGGGGCATGATTTGCACCTTGGCCTGGAGCCCGAACCGTTGGGGTTGTTTGAGACGAGTGGCGAAACTTTGAAGTTCTTCGGTCTCTACTTTGACCGTCATCCTCAGGACAAGGACTTCTTCAAATACGTCGGCCTGAACTACGACACCTGCCATCTGGCCATCGAGTATGAGACGCCGAAACGTGCGCTTTCGCGTATCACCGGGGCCGGCATTCGTCTGAGCAAACTGCACTTCAGTTCCGCTTTGAAACTGGTGCCGACGCCGGAAATGGTGGCGAAACTGCGCGCCTTTGATGAGCCGGTGTATTTCCATCAGGTCATCGCCAGCTATGGTCCCACCGAGCCCTTGCGCAGGTTCAAAGACCTGCCTGATGCGCTGGCTTTTGCGCAGACGAATCCGAAGGATCTGGGCGAAGAGTGGCGCGTGCATTTCCACATCCCGCTGCATGCTCAGCCGACGGATGGTTTCGACAGCACCCGCGATCATATTCTCGGTGCCATGGACTGGCTGGCTCAGAATCCGGCAAAGTGCCAGCACATCGAGATGGAAACCTACACATGGGAAGTTCTGCCGGCGGAGATGCGGGCTGGGGATGTCGTCGATCAACTGGTCAAAGAGTACGACTGGACACTCGCAGAGATGCGGGAGCGCCAGCTGGCGGAGGCGTAACAATACAGGCGTAACAATGCAGATTGCCATTCTCTGACAATGGGGTCACATTTCAAGCCGTATGGAAAGCAACACAACTCCTCCAGACGGCGACACACCAGTTACAGGTGCAGTCGGACCTTCCAAAGAAGAACGCACCATGGCGATGATCTGCCATCTGCTGCCTTTTGCGGGCTGTCTCCTCCCGCACATACCGGTTTTTAACGTTGTGGCCCCGCTGGTTCTCTGGCTGATCAAGAAGGACTCGATGCCTTTCCTGAACGAGCAGGGTAAGGAGGTGCTGAACTTTCAGATCACCGTCAGCCTGATCTTATTCGCCTGCTTTATCACTTTCTGGCTGCTGATTCCGATCGCCATTGCCTTCGTGGTTGCGGTCGGGACCATCGTTCTGATGATCATCGCCGCAATCCAGGTGAATGAAGGCAAGCCCTATCGTTACCCGTTCACGCTGCGGTTGATTAAATGACATGAGAGGGGAACCTTCACCCAGCAGGTCTGCATCACTCTGGTCCGAGCTGCGCGCGGTGCTGGATCTGGTGCTGGATTTTTCATTTCAGCATTTTGTGACGCCGCGTCTCATCCGCCTGCTTTATGCGCTGAGTCTGCTCGCGGCCGTGCTGGCGACGCTGACGTGGATGTTCAGCGGTTTTACCCGGGGGCTTTTTTACGGGCTGTTTACGTTTGTCACCGGGCCGGTGGCCTTCATCGTTTACGTGTTGAGCGCACGCGTGGTGATGGAGGTGATCCTGGCCATCTTTCAGATCGCTGAAAAACTGCGTGAGAGATGATGGTTAGGCCACCGAGCAGATGCCGACGGCCTGCTTGAGTGAGCCGAGCTTGTCCTGGCGCTTCGGAATGAATTCCTGTCCGAGGTGTCCGGTGTACCCTGTCTCCTGAATGGCGCGGACAATGGCTGGGTAATGCAGCTCCTGCGTGTCGTCGATTTCGGCGCGCCCGGGCACGCCGCCGGTGTGGTAGTGGGCGAACCAGCGATGATCCTTGCGGATGGTGGCGATGATATCCCCCTCCATGATCTGCATGTGATAGATGTCATAGAGCAGCTTGAAATGCCCGGAGCCGAGCTTCTCACACAAGGCCACGCCCCAGGCGCTGTGATCACACATGTAGTCCGGGTGGTTCACCTTGCTGTTGAGCAGCTCCATCACCAAGGTCACGCCGAGTTTCTCAGCCAGAGGCAGAAGACGCTTCAAGCCTGCTGCGCAGTTTTCCAAGCCCTGCGCGTCACTCATGCCATCGCGGTTGCCGCTGAAACAGATGATCTGCTTGAAGCCTGCTTCGGCGCTGGTTTTCATCAGAGGCTCGTAGGCCTGCACGAGCAGGTCGTGATTTTCCAGCCGGTTGAAGCCGTGCGGGATGCTGCCGATCTTCCTGCCATCCGGCCCGGGGGCCGTGGGGTAACTGACCATGGCACAGTGCAGGCCGTACTTTTTCATGGTCGCAAAGTCAGGCGGATCGAGCAGTTCGATGGACTCCAGGCCGATGTCTGCCGCCGCTGCGCACAGGGTCTCCAGCGGGATGTCCTTGTAGCACCACTTGCACACGGAATGCTTCACCTTGCCCTTGGTGGCTCCGGCGGCCTGATCTGCAGCCAGAAGGTGTTTTTGCAGCAGTGTGGAAACCGCGGCCACGGAGGCTGAAGCGGTGAGGGATCGGCTAAGAAAGGCGCGACGGGCAAGCGGTGCTGGATTCATGGCCGCAACTCTACGCAGGTGACGATCCGTGAGCCAAGCGCAGAATTTTCTTTTGCCGGACAATCTTCCGGCGGATGCCTGTCAGCGCGATTGTTTACGGATGCCGGTGAAAGTGAGGATGATGCCGATGAAGGTATGGACCAGCAGGGCCAGCATGGCTACTGACGGCGTGGCAAACCAGGTTTTCACGAGTTTGGTCATGGGCTCAAACACGGTGCTGGATTTCAGGGTTTCGACACTGCCCGACCAGCCGTAATAGGCGGTGATGAAGGGCTGAATCACACCCCCCAGCATGCGCGGAAAGCCAAGCAAGGCACCGCATAACAACACATTTAGAACGAGCAGCATCCACGCATGGCTCTGCGCGCGTTCAGCACTTTGGTTATGCGCTGAGATGCCGAGGCAGAGGCTGGTGAAGGCGGTGCCGGTTAGCATGAGCAGCAGAAGACGCATGGAACCATTCCCGGGCAGACTGCAGCCTGTCAGTTCACCGAAAATGCCGAGCGTGAAACACTGCGCGAGCACGATGGGGATGAGGAAACCCAGCTTGCCGAATAAATAGGCTGAGGCGCGCAATCCGGCTTGCTGCTCACGCTGCAACAGCGGCCGTTCGCGGGCGATTTCACGCGAGCCATTGCGGACACTCATGATCAGGACCAGCAGCATTTGGATGAACAGCGCCATCGCGCAGGTGTAGGCGGCCGGCCAGACAACCTCCGCCGTGACTTCGCCACGCTTCAAGGCTGAGAGGTAACCGGTGTTTGGAGCCACAAGCAGGGCGGCCAGAAGTGGCGCGAGAATCAGCAGCGCGAGATGCGGCAGCCATTCACGCTGGGTGCGGCGCAGGATGCTCCAGCGGCGGCGGACGAGATGGCCCGCCTGGCTGAAGGCTGAAGGCAGGGGCAGCGGCGAAGCATAGCTGGTTTCATCCACTGGTTTCGGTGCTTCACGTTTTGAGGCGGTGGCGTTCTCAGCTTCACCGGAAGAGGTTTCCTCCTCGGGTCTCTCAGCGAGTGACTGGCCGAGATCACCCAGCTTGAAGGCCTCATAGTAGGACTCGCGATGCCTCGACCAGGAGTCGCCCCAGCGCTCGGCCGGGCGTTTGGCCAGCCGCGGATACAATTCCTCCACGCTGGTGATGCTGAAGTAATGAGCCACGGCGCGCGCGGGACCATGGAAACAGACGTGGCCTTCATGCAGGATGACCACGGTGTCGTAGGAGCTCAGGTTCCCGAGTGTCTGCGTGGCATGAATGACCATGCGGCCGGGCTGGTCGGAGACGACAAATTTGAGCAGCGCCGTCAGCTCCTGCTCGGACTTCACATCAAGTCCGTCGGTGAACTCATCACACAGCACCAGGGGGGCATCGCTGACGAGAGCCACCGCGAGCTTCAGCCGCCGGCGCTGTGGCAGCGAAAGTGTGCCGACCCGTTGGGAGGCGATCGTTTCCAAACCCAGACCGACCAGGATGTGTGAGGCCTTGTCCACGCGCTGATCACTGCTTTGACCGGCAACGCGGAGCATAAGGGCGCTCATCAGTGTTTCACGCACCGTCAGCATCTCGCAAAGGACGTCATCCGCCGCCGGAACATGGCCAATGTTGTTGGGGTGCAGTGGGCTGGTGGTTGTGTCCTTTCCCTGAAAGGCAATGACGCCTTCCGTGGCCTGGCCGGCACCCATCAGAAGGCGTATCAGGCTGCTCTTCCCACTGCCGGTCGCGCCGATGATACCCATCAGGTGGTCTTTGGGAACACCAAAACTCACCTCGTTTAGAATGGTGAACGCATCCTGTTTCGGACGTGCGATGACTTGGGAGACATTCAGAACTTCAAGCATGGGGCCATCAAAGCGGGAATCTGAGGCGGCACAACCGCCAAGTCAGCGCGTGCTTCGCCTCATTCCTCCTCCTCTTCCCGCACCTCACGCCCATCCGCTGTCTGCTTCTTCACGGATGAAATGTTTCGATGCACCCACACGCTCTGGATCATGCCCATGAGGAAGAGCGTCACGATCATGAAGGTGCCGCCGTAACTGATGAACGGCATGGGCAGGCCGATCACGGGCAGCATGCA
>CANJVS010000245.1 GCA_947477755.1 Verrucomicrobiaceae bacterium
CCCATGACCGCGCCGCGTGCCTCCAGCTTGGCATCCGCAGCGATGTGCGTGTCCGAGAAGAGCACCCAGACCTCGGCATTGGCGGCATCCACCGCCCTGGCCCAGGATGGCGCGAGTGCGGCTGCAAGACTGCCTTTAATCCAGGAACGGCGGGTGAGAGGAGGAAGAGTGATCGGCATGGCGGGATCAAAGGTACACGTCCGATGAAGTGAATGGCAATCATGGAATTCAGCGCTGGAATTGCGCAGCAGAAAAACAAGATCAGCAGCAGCTGATCTATTGCCGAATCATCATGGCGCGATTATTGCAACGCCTTTCATTGTCATGACATCACGCCTATTCGTCACCGCCGTCCTTGCCTCGTTGATCGGTCACACTGCCTTTGCCGACTCAGCCATTGAGCCGCTGGTCGGATTTGAAGTGGGGCCGACTCCGTATGGTGGCGCGGGAACCTTCCCGTCACGCGCGGCACTCTATAAACATACAGATGGAAATTTTTACAGCACGCTGCCGGGGGCTGGGGCTTTGGAGCGGGTGCCGTGATTCAAATGAAGCCTACGGGTGAGATCGGCGGACTTTCATTTTCGACGAACTTGGGCTCACAGCCGGGTGCGAATCCGGTTAGCACGCTGTGCCTCAGTTCGGATGGCTGGATGTGGGGCACGACGCCGCTGGGTGGTGTGACCAATAGCTACGGGACGGTTTTCCGCATGAAGCCTGAGGAGGGTGAGTTTCAGACCATGCACAGCTTCAGCAACGGTTCGGGCACTCGTTCCAGAACGGGCCTGGTGTCGGACGGTCAGGGCTACCTGTGGGGCACCACCTACAACTCCAATGCCAACACGGGGAATGGAACGATCTTCCGCATCCATGAGCTGACGGGTGTCTTCGAGACTAGACTGTCCTTTGGTGGGGATATTGCTCCGAGAGGAAGCCAGCCGACGGCTGCGCTCTACTATGATGGCGCGGGCAATCTCTGGGGCACGACTCTGTATAGCGGCTCTGGCACGGGTTACCCCACCGTCTTCAAATACAACATCAGCAGTAACACACTGACGACAGTCGGTGAATTCAGCGGCAGCTCCACCGTGGTGAACAAGATCAAAGGCGAAGGCGAGACTTCAGCCCTGACCTCGGATGGGAACGGCTTTCTTTGGGGAATGACCTTCCTCGGTGGGACCAGCGGCTACGGCACGGTCTTTAAAGTGGAGATGGCAACGAACACGACTACGAGCGTGCTCGAATTCTCCAACAATGCAGCCACGAACAAAGGATCATACCCAGTGGGGTCACTGGTGAATGATGGTGCGGGCTTCCTCTGGGGTGTCGCGAGCAACGGTGGCACTGGGGATGAAGGGACCGTCTTCAAAATCGCCCACAGCACGGGCGTGCTGACCACGGTGCTTCAGTTCGGCAGTTTGACAGGTGCCAATGTGAACGTGATGCGGCCCGTGAATGGATTAACCAATGACGGAAATGGTTATCTTTGGGGCTTGGCCAGCTACGAGTTTCCAGGCGTCCCCTGGGCTGTCTATAAAATCAAAATGTCTGACAATACATTCACCAAAGTGGCGGAGCATCAGACAGGCGGCGTCTCTTATCTGGGGCGCACGCCGCTGGCTGGCCTGGCAGGAAATGCCACAAGCCCCTGGCTCTGGGGCACGGCTTCAGTGGGTGGTGCGAATAATCTAGGCACTCTCTACCGCTACAATCCTTCGACTGGGCAGCAACAGGTGATCACGAGCTTCACCGGCCAGACGGGCACAGCGCTGGGATCAAAACCCAATGGCAAGGTCTATGTCGATGCCAGCAACATAGTCTGGGGCACCACGGAGGAAGGCGGCGCTTCCAACTTCGGCACCGTCTTCAAATATGATCCTGCCACTGCCACCTTCTCGACCATCTATTCCTTTAACACCGGCAGCGGTTTCCGCCCGCGTAGTGGTCTGGTCGATGGTGGCGATGGCTTCCTCTGGGGCACGGCCAGCGGATCACCCAATGGTGCGATCTATAAAATCAACCCAACGACAGGAGCGTACAGCGCGCCCTATCTCTTCCCCTCCAGCCCGACGACTGAAGGCAGCGTCCCCGAGGGAGAAGTGATCCCCGATGGTGCTGGCAATCTATGGGGCACAGCCAGGTCAGGCGGCACCAGCAACAACGGCGTTCTCTTCAAGTACACGCCCGCCACCTTCACCTACACGGCCATGCTCAAATTCACCGGCATCAACTTCGGTGCCATCCCCGGCTCTAATCCAAAAGGGCCGCTGGTGATCGACGGCAGTGGAAATATCTGGGGCACGACGGCTTCGAGTGTTTTCAAGTATGCTCCAGGCACCGCGACTTTCACCAATGTCTTTGCCAAAGAGGACATCGCTTATCCGAATAAAGGCGTCTATGCGGGCACGATCTCCAAAACGCTCACTGGCAACATCCGCTTCCTGGGCACAGAGACCACGCAGGATTACACCACCTACCTCAGCCCGCGTGCGGTCATGTATGAGATCAATGCCAGCACGTATGTCGTGACGAAGATCCGCAGTCTGATGGAGGCAGGGACCGGCGGCTCATCTCCGGCGGAATTGCCCGCCGCAGGGCCTCTCTATGAGCATACGGATGGGAACCTTTACGGCGTCAGCAGCGCGAACGGCTTTACGCAGGATCTCTCCCCTGCTGGTGGCGGGATGATCTATCGAGTCCGCACGGGTCCAGCGGCGAAGACACAGGCCTTCAGCAATACGAACGCGCTTTATTTCACAGCGGTTACTGGCACGACCGCCACTCTGCGCAGCATGGTCAATCCCAATGGCAACGCGACGACGTGCGTGTTCGAGTGGGGGCCAACGACTGCTTTGGGCAATACCGTTGCCGCAAGTGCTCCTGTTGGCTCAGGCTTCACGAGCAGCCTCTGCCAGGCCACGCTCACCGGTCTGCCACAGAATCGAACCTTCTTTTATCGTGTCCGCGCCAACAGCACTGGCGAGCCATCGTTGGGGGATGTCATGTCCTTTTCAACGGCAGCTATCGCCACGCCGCCGAATGCCGAAATCTCCGTCGAATCACCGATCGGCCAGTCACTGACCGACAATGTCACCACGGTCAATTTAGGTGAGCATCTTGTCGGCAGAGCCTTCAAGCAGTCCGTCGTGGTGCGCAATCTGAGCACGGGAACGGGCGTGGGCGAACTCAATGGACTCACCGCCATCGTGACCGGAGCAAACGCGGGCGACTTTGCCATCACCACACCACTAACCGCCACCACACTGACGCCGACCGTCACCAGCGCTGGACTGCTCATCACTTTCACCCCGAGCGGCAACGGAGCGCGCTCTGCTCTACTGACGATCACGAGCAACGATGCGGATGAAGCCAGCTTTGAAATCCCGCTCACAGGCACCGGACTCATACAGCCAGAGATCGAGGTGGATTCGACGACCGCAGCCAACCTGCAAAGCCACGAAGCGAACTACGACTTCGGCTCAGGCATCCTCAATGCTGGCATCGCGCGCACTTTCACGATTCGCAACACAGGCAATGCCGCCCTCAGCAGCCTGAATGTCACGGTCGATGGCACGAACAGCAGCGACTTCACCGTCACCACACAGCCAGCAGCCAGCATCGCCGATAGTAGTAGCGGCACCTTTGTCGTCACCTTCACACCCTCCGCAGGCGGAGCACGTAGTGCCCGACTCCAGATCGCCAACAATGATTCCGACGAGAACCCTTTTATCATCAACCTCAGCGGCACCGGCATCGCTGCACCCGAAATCGAGGTGGCTGATGGCGCTACCAATCTGGGTAACAACAGCCTGCCTTTCATCAATTTCGGCAATGTGAATACCGGCGCGACGCTGACCAAGACCATCACGATTCGCAATGTTGGAAACGCCCTTTTGCATAGCATCAGCGTCACCTTTTCAGGGACCGGATCTCCGATTTTTCAAACCAGCACGGTGGTCGTGAGCATCCCCGCAGGGCAGCAGACGACCTTCGATCTCAGCTTCTCCCCGTCTGTCGTCGGCGCCTACTCGACCACGATGCGCATCGCCAGCAATGACAGCGATGAAAACCCGTTTTCCACCGTGGTCCTCGGCACTGGCACGGTGGTCTCAAACTCGGAGATCGTTGTCGAATCACCTGCTGGCAGCAGCTTGACCGATGCTGCATCGACCCTCGATTTCAGCAGTGTTAATACGGGTGCGACAGGCACAAAGACCGTTGTCGTTCGCAACACTGGCACTGCAAATCTCACGAGCCTGGCACTGTCATTCGTCGGCACGAACGCCAGCGAATTTACGACCTCAGCACTCAGCACGACAACGCTGACGACCACCGCTCCCGCCGACTCAACCAGCTTCACCGTGACCTTCACCCCCACTGGAAGCGGCACACGCACAGCCACCATGCACATCGCCAGCAATGATGGCGATGAAAACCCTTTCGACATTTCAGTCACTGGCACAGGCCATGTGCCACTGGCACCAAACTTTGATATCCAACCGCAGAGCCAACTCGTCCTGCTCGGCCAATCCGCCACCTTCAACCCCACGATCACAGGTGATCCGGTCATCACATACAAATGGAAGAAAGGCACCGCACTCATCACGGGCGCCAACTCCAGCAGCTACGGCATCGCCAGCACGAAGGCCGCTGATACGGCGGCTTATGCAGTCATCGCAGACAATCCCGTCGGCGCGGAAGTGCCATCGCAGCCTGCTTATCTTGGCCTGGTGACGCCCAGTCAGGGCACGCAGGTTTTGAAAGCGGGCGGGACGCTGAGCCTGAAATGCACGGCCACAGCGCCGGTGGCAGCGGGAGTGTCTCTGAGTTATTTGTGGAAACGCTCAGGCGATCCATTGAGCAATGGCACCCAGGCCAATCTTAGCGTCGTCACCGGCGCGGATAAAGCGGCGCTAACCATCACCAAAATCGGCTCTGAAAACTCCGGCACCTACACCTGTCTCGTCACGCTGAACACTCCAGG
>CANJVS010000246.1 GCA_947477755.1 Verrucomicrobiaceae bacterium
GCCATGGGCACGGAGGGAAACATCGCGCTGATCGACAAAATTCAGCCGGATGTCCTGATCGGCATGCCAACCTTCATTTATCACCTGATGCGTCAGGCCGTCGAGATGGGCAGACACTGGCCTAACATCAAGCGCATCACCCTTGGCGGTGAGAAAGTGGCTGATGGTTTGCGCGCGCGCCTGCTCGATCTCGCCCGGGAACTGGGCAGCAGGGACACGCACATCATCAGCACTTACGGCTTTACGGAGGCCAAGATGGCCTTCCCTGAATGCCCCGGCAAAACAGGCAACGGCTCCACCGGTTTCCACCTCAGTCCCGATCTTGGCATCATCGAACTCATTGATCCGCGCACTGGAGCCCCGGTGGAGGAAGGTCAGGCCGGTGAGATTGTCTTCACGCCGCTCGACTCGCGCGGCACCGTGGTGCTGCGCTACCGGACGGGCGATGTTGCGGAAGGCGGCCTCACCTGGGCACGCTGCCCGCACTGCGGACGCACCTGCCCGCGCCTGCTCGGCCCCATCAGTCGTGTCAGTGAGGTGCGCGAGCTGAATCTGGACAAGATCAAGGGCACGCTCGTGAACTTCAATATCCTGGAGCATCTGCTCGATGACATGAAAGGCGTGGCAGCCTGGCAGCTCGAAATCTGCAAGCACGACAATGACCCTCTGGAGGTGGACGAACTCGTTCTCCATGTCGCACCCGAAAACAGCGTGATTACGGATGACCTCGAACATCGTCTCATCCGCCGCTTCGCTGAAGTCACCGAAGTTCAACCTAACGAGATTTGTTTCGATGATCTTCCCGCCATGCGCGAGCGACTCGGCATCGGCAGGCTGATCAAAGAGGCAAAACTGATCGACAGGCGCCCGAAATCGCCAGGCTCCCGCTCCAAGTGTGAACTGACAACCACGAACTGAGACTCCTCCCCATGAAACCGCTCTACATCATCGCCGCCGTCCGCACGCCATTTGCACGCGCAGGCACCTCGCTAGCCTCACTTGATGCAGTGGATCTCGGAAAAGCTGCAGTCTCCGCATTGCTCGCGCGCAGCGGCATCGATCCACAACGCGTGGATGAAACCATCTTCGGCTGTGTGGGCCAACCAGCCAACGCACAAAACATCGCGCGCGTCATCGCCCTGCGCGCCGGCTTGCCGGAATCAAAACCCGCCATGACGGTGCATCGCAATTGCGCCTCGGGTCTAGAAGCACTGACCACGGCGCACGCTAGGATGTGCGCAGATCAGGGTGATGTGTTCATCGTCGGCGGCACGGAGAGCATGTCGAACATGCCCCTGTATTTCTCCCGCATTGCGGCGCAAAAATTTGGATCTCTGGGCAGGGTACGCAGCTTCACGGATAAACTCGGGGCAGTCACCGCTTTCCGTCCCGCCGATTTCTCGCCGGTGATTGGACTCAAACTTGGTCTCACTGATCCCGTTGTGGAAATGAACATGGGAGATACGGCCGAGTTGATCGCACGTGAATTCAAGATCAGCCGCGATGAGCAGGACGCCTTTGCCCTGCGCAGCCACCAGCGTGCCACAGCGGCGGCACCAGCGCTGCAGCACGAGACCACGCCGCTCTACGTCATGGGCCGCGAGGTGCAGCCCGTGCTCGCCGACAATGGCATTCGCACCGACAGTTCCATGGAAAAATTGGCAGGATTGAAACCCATGTTCGATCGCGAGCATGGCACCGTCACGGCGGGCAATTCCAGCCAGATCACCGATGGTGCCGTGGCCCTGCTCGTTGCGAGTGAGGAAGCCATGATCCGCCATGACTGGCATCCAATCGGACGGCTGGTTGACTACGCCTACACCGGCTGCGATCCGCGCCGCATGGGCCTGGGTCCGGTGCGTGCCATGGATGCGGTGCTGCATCGCACCGGCATGAAACTCGATGACATGGACATCATTGAGATCAACGAAGCCTTTGCCGCCCAGGTGCTGGCTGTGCGGCAGTGCCTCAAAGAACCGGCCAGCGCCCGTCGCGCTGGATTAGATGAACCTCTCGGCGACATCCCTGATGAAAAGCTCAATCCACGCGGCGGATCCATCGCTCTTGGACATCCTGTCGGAGCCACAGGTGCACGACTGGTTCTCACGGCACTCGACCAGCTTCGCGAAAGCAAGACAAGACGCGCCCTGGTGACACTCTGCATCGGCGGAGGCCAGGGCGGCGCAGCCATTTTCGAACGCGTCTAACCAACCACTCCACCACCATGAAAACACATCTCTTGGAAGCTGTCACGGCTAACAGGGAGCCCTTCCTGTCTCATTCACCCGCCATTATCACGCCGCTTGAAAAGCTAAAGCATTTTCGCCTCGACGTGGATGCCGATCACCTTGCCTGGATCACCTTTGACACACTCAACAGCACGGCCAACGTCTGGAATGAGACAACTCTCGATGAGTTCAATGTCTGTCTGGATGTGATTGCCTCAAGACCTGAGGTCCGCGCCGTGATCATCCGCAGCGCCAAAGAGAAGATCACTGTCGCCGGAGCCGATTTGAAGGCTCTGCGACTGTCCTCCGTGAAAAAGCTGGAGCACTTGATCGATCTCGGCCAAGGCACCTTCAACAAGCTGGCTGCTCTGCCCATGCCAAAGGTGGCACTCATTCACGGAGCCTGCGTCGGCGGCGGCTTTGAAATGGCGCTCGCCTGCGATGTCCGCATCGCCAGCGACAGCGAGGTCACTCGCGTCGGCCTTCCTGAAACACAACTTGGCCTCGTGCCTGCATGGGGTGGATCAACACGCCTGCCGCGCTTGATTGGACTGGCAAAGGCTCTTGATCTGATCATCAGCGGCAGGCAACTCAAAGGCATGGATGCCAAACGGCACGGCCTGGTTGATGCCGTGGTGCCTCGCGAACATCTTGAAAATGCCGCGCGCGCCATGATCGGCAAGGTCCGGCACACACACCGAATGAACGAACCGGTCCTTCTCCGCAAGTTCATCGCCTATCAGGCACGAAAGACCGTGCGGGCAAAAACGCGCGGACTTTATCTCGCACCGCTCAGGGCGATCGAAGTCGTGACGCGCGCGCCATTCATGACTCAGCCAAAGGCCATGGAACTGGAGAAGCATGCCATTCTTGACCTTGCCTTCACGCCTGAAACAGAGCGCCTGATCGATGTCTTCCTGCGTAATGAAGAGACCGCAAAGAAACCTTGGCCACGCGGTGTGGCGTTGCCGGTGCATGACGTAGCGGTCATTGGTGCCGGCATCATGGGTGCCGGCATCGCCCACTGGCTGGCCTCACGCGGACACCGTGTGTTGATGCAGGATATCAGCACCGAATCACTTGCCCGCGGCCTGTCACGTGTTCGTGAGCTTCTTTCCGAAGGCCTGAAACGCCGTGCCATCACCCGCCTGGAGATGCGCCAGACATTTGACCGCCTCACCCAGGATCACACCCGGGCACCGCTGGCTCATCAGCAGATGGTGATCGAGGCCGCGACTGAAGACATGGCGCTTAAAAAGAAAATCTTCGTGGATCTCGCCACGCGCACTTCCGCAGACACGATCCTCGCCACCAATACTTCAGCGCTTTCAGTGACTGAACTCGCCGGCGCGGTGCCCAATCCTGAGCGCGTGATCGGCCTGCATTTCTTCAACCCGGTGCACCGCATGCCACTGGTGGAGATCATTGTCACGGCGTGGACAACCGATGACGTGATTGCCACAGCCGTGAGTTTTGTGCAGCGCCTGGGCAAGACGCCGATCGTGGTGAAAGACAGCCCTGGCTTCATCGCCAACCGCATACTCATGCCTTATCTACTGGAGGCCGTGCGTCTGCATGATGAGGGCGTTCCAGTGACATTGATTGATGAGGCCATGCTTGAATTTGGCATGCCGATGGGACCAATGCGCCTGCTTGATGAAATTGGTCTGGATGTTGCCGCGCATGTCGGTCTGACCATGACGGCTGCTTACCCTGAGCGGCTGCCGAAGTGTGAAACCCTCGACCGCATGATCGCTGAAGGAAAGCTGGGCAGGAAATCCGGTGAAGGTTTTTACAAGCACCCGCAGAAACCTTCGATTCAACATTGGTCGGAGTCCCCTCACCTGCTCATGGATCTGGTTCAGGAACGACTCGTCGGACTCCTCCGCGATGAGGCCCGCCGCTGCAGCCATGAAGGCATCGCACGCAGCGATGCCGACATCGAGCTGGCCATGATTCTATGAGACCGCCGACTCCCTGCGCGCCCGGGGCGAGGATCCTGAACCCGTGGAGCGGATGCTGAGAGATTGCCGCATCAATACCATCTTTGAGGGCAGCAGTGAGATCATGCGCCTCTTCATCGCCCGTGAAGCCCTGGAGCCGCATCTCAAGATCGGTGCGGATGTGGTGAACAGCACGCTGCCGCTCAAACGGCGTGCCAGGGCGATGCTGCGGGCGGCCCGCGAGTATGCCGTCTGGTATCCCCGCCAGTGGTTCTCCGGCGGTGCAGGCCAGGCAGGCGCTTCGCTGCATCCGGCGCTGCGTGATGATCTCAACGCCATTGCCCGTCAAAGTCACAAGCTAGCGCGCACGCTGTTTCATGAGATGCTGCTCAATGGTCCGGCGCTGGAGAAACGCCAGGTCCTGCTCGGTCATCTGGTGGACATCGGTGCCGAGTTGTTTGTCTGGTCCTGCACACTCGCCTATGCCGAGACCAAAATCACCGACGCCGCAGTGAATTCAGCCGATGTCGAAAAACTGCTCCGCAAAGTGCACTACTTTGGTGATCTCTCCCGCAGTCGCCTCGCGAATCATTACGCCGCCATGCGCGGTGGTCTGGACAAGGAGTCTTACCGGGTCAGCCGCGACCTGATTGAATCCTGAAAGCAAAAAACCCGCTCATTACTGAGCGGGCTTTTTTCACCTCTGGCGGAACGGACGGGACTTGAACCCGCAACCTCCAACGTGACAGGCTGGCGCTCTAACCAATTGAGCTACCGCTCC
>CANJVS010000247.1 GCA_947477755.1 Verrucomicrobiaceae bacterium
GGACATCGGCGGTGCGGACAAAGCCATCCTCACACTCGGTGGAGTCGGCGCGCAGGACGCGGGCACCTACAGCGTCGTCGTCTCAAACGGTGCCACAAGCGTGACCAGCAATGCCGTGGCGCTGGCGGTCAATCTCCGGCCCGTGATCAATGACCTGAATCTGCCTGATGCCATCATCGGCCAGAACTACTCCTGGCAACTCGGCGCAGCGAATGGTCCGACGAGATTCAGCATCACCGGACTGCCCGCAGGCCTAACATACAGTGCCGTCACTGGATTGATCACCGGCAGGCCGACGGTGGCAAAGAGCTTCAGCGTCAAGGCCAGCGCTGCGAATGCTGCCGGCACCGGCCCGGCCAGGGAGGAGGTCATGGTGGTGGAGCCCTATCCAACGAGCGCCCTGGGCACCTATCAGGGCATCGTCCCCCGTCACGCCGAGGTGACGCTGAACAACCAACTCGGCGGACGTCTCACGCTCACAACGACGAATCTTGGCGCCTTCAGCGGTACACTTCTGCTCGGCATAGTGAGCCATCCGCTGAAGGGTGTGCTCACCATGCTGCCTGGTGCTGATCCCACTGGCAGCGTCAGCATCACGCGGAAAAATCAGGCCACGCTGACTCTCAGCTTCACCCTGCTGCGCGGCAGTCGCGGTCTCACGGCGACACTTACGGATGGCGCCAATCCACTCGCCATCACCGCTGCGCTGCCAGCGGCTTCATTCACGTCGTATGTCGGAAACTACACCTTTGCCATGAAGCTTGGCACGGGTGATTTGGGCAGCGATGCGAATCCCAGAGGCCATAGCATTGGCGCTTTCAAAGTCGCTGCGAATGGCGCGGTCAGCGGCGTGATCAAACTCGCCGATGCTTCGGCGGCGATCACGCTTTCCGGCATTGTGGGGCAGAGTGGTGACGTGCCTGTCTTCACCTTGCTTTATCTGAATACCGGTTCCCTGCTCGGCACGTTGAACATCGGCGCGGGCGGCGTGCTGGATGCTTCGAGCCTGAGCTGGTTCAAGCGTACACAGACTGCGAACACGCGCAGCTACAAGGCGGGCTTCGGACCGCTGGCGCTGGTGACCATTGGCAGGCCGTATGTCATCCCGCCGCTCAATGGCATCGCCCTTGGCCTGACGGGAGGCGCGGGCAATGCAATGCTTCTTTTCAGCGAAGGCGGAGCGCCGAGTCCCGCGACACGGATCGACTGGGCCGCATTTGAGATTCAAAAAGGCAGCCCGGCAAAGATCCTGCCACCGGCGAGCAATCCAGGCCTGGTCAAACTCACGGTGACTCCTGGAAGCGGCACCACGTTCACGGCTGGCACGACGGGTGGAATCACCGGCAGCTTCACGCTGAAGGACAGTGACACCAGTATCACGCCTAACAAAGACCTCATCCGCAGCGCCACCTTCACCGGCATGATCGTTGATGATGGCACCGGCCAGAAAGGCTACGGCTTTTTCAACCTGGCTGAGATGCCCACCGCTGTGCCGAAGACCACGGCGATCACCACGAGGCTGCTGTCAGGCGGCGTCGAACTCAGGAGGACAACGCTGTGATGACGAATCATCCACGAGTCACGCGAAGCGTCCTGGCGTGCGGCGGCTGTGACGCCGCTTTCGCAGGACGATTGAGCTTCGCTGGCGTCAACACGCCGTCGAAAGCGGTGGCGTCAACCCTTCGGGGTTTTGCCACCGCACTCCAGGACGCTGCCGCGCCTTTCCCGCCCACGCCTTTCAATAGATGAACCCCAAATCCACAAGACAACGACACCCATGAAACTCAAATATCTAAACTCGTTCGTCACAGCGGCGCTGCTGCTCGTCAGCGGCACGGCCTCGGCGCATATCAGTTACTCCGGGCGTGACTTCGGCACCGTCGTGCCAAACGCCGCACCCGTGACTATCGCTAATCAGACCGTCACCAGCAATTATGGCTGGGCTGATGCCACCGACGCTGACAATGGAGATAGCCACAAGGTCCGCTATTACCGCTTCAATCTGGCGGCACCGGCCTATGTCACCATCTCCTTCAGCGGCTCTACCAATGGCGGTGCGAGGGACGGATCCATCAAGCCCGGTTTCTCCATCTACCAGGGACTGGCTCATGTGGCACCGCTCACGACCGCCCCTGGCAGCCCGGACTACGACACGTCTGCCATCTCCATGGCTTACCGCGCCACTCTTGGTTATCCGGTGGAAGGCTGCTACCATGCGCTGAAGGACTGGCGCATCGGCGGTGAAAACCAGACCGGCCCGACCTTCGACTTTGATGCGGCGGACGGCCTGAGCACTTTTGTGTTCAAAGGCTATGCCGCTGATGGAGACTCCAGTCTCTTCGGCGTCATTCCCGGTGTCACTGGCGATGGCAATGTTGACGGCACGGTCACGAAGTCGTTCCTCCTGCCAGCGGGAAACTACACCATCACGGCCGGTGGCGTGAACTATGCCGGACAGTTCCCCGTTCCAGACGCGACATCCTATGGTCTGACCGGCACGATCTCAGCCTCAGCCTTCACCTATGCGGCGGGCGATCCGGCGGATGGCGGCATTGGCTATCAGCATCAGGTCACGCTCGGGAACAACAGCACCGGTGGTTTTACCAGCCACGTCGGTGCCTGGAGCTGGGAGGATAACAGCCTGTTTGGCGGCACGGGCCAGGGTACCGCTCCGGTGGGTTGGACCCACTCTTCAAACTGGGTGGCCATGCGGCTGCAAAAGGACACGGTCCTGACGGTCACGATGGCGCGTGAGGCCAGCGTGCCGTGGGTGGCTGCGCCTGTCGAACTCAGCGGGTTTGCGGATACCAGCGCCATGTTTCCTTCCCTGACGCTGTTTCGTGGCTGGGACAATGATGGTGATGATTTGGACACCTACAACAACCGCGGCAACATCGACTGGGCGGAAGATCTTCAATATGTGGACCATGTCGACAATTCCACGGAGACAAGCATCGTCCGCACCTGGTACCTTCCCGCCGGTGATTACACCTTCGCGCTCGGCAGCAACGCACCCGCGACAAACACGAACCGCCAGGGCTTCAGCATCGCCTTCAGCACGAAGTCTTCCGGAGTGGCCGACCCTGTTCCGAACTATTACCTGTCTCCCGATCAGGGTGATGGAAGTGGGATTGGTTATGATTACACGGTCATCGCCGGAGCGGGTGAGAGTGGCAGCTTCAGCCGCCATGTCGGCGCCTGGAGCTGGGAGGACAATGCCCTCTTTGCCCCCGGCCAGCCGCCAGTGGGCTGGACACACACGAGCGACTGGGTGGCGCTGAAGCTTCAGGAAGATGTCTTCTTTTCCCTCACGATGGAGCGGGACGCCACCGTGCCTTGGATTGATCCCGCCAATGCGAGCGGGCTGGCCGACACATCGTCCATGTTCCCAAGCTTCACCTTGTATCGCGGCTGGGACAATGATGGCAGTGACGATCACACCTTCAACAATCGCGGCAATATCCTCTGGGCGGAAGACGTCCGTTATCTCGATCATGTGGACAACTCCACTGCGGACAAGGTCACCCGGACCTGGCGCCTGCCGGCAGGTGAATACAGTCTCGCGCTCGGCAGCAATGCTCCGGCAACCAATCCGCTGCGTCAGGGCTATAAGGTCACTTACAGCACTCAGTCTGCGGGCAGGGTGATGAATGGTGATCCGGCCGCGGGCGGCATCGGCTACTCGCACGTCATCAGCGTCGGTCGTGGTGATGCCGGGAGCTTGTCCAACCATGCCGGAGCCTGGAGCTGGGAAGACAACAGCCTCTTCAATGCTGCCGCCGGCGAACCAGCCGTGGGCTGGACACACACCAGCCGCTGGGTGGCGGTGCATGTCAAAGATCACCTCACGCTGAACATCACCATGGCTCGTGATGCCACGGTGCCGTGGCTGGATGCCGGCAACGCAAGCGGTCTTGCTGACACCGCCAGCATGTTTCCCAGCTTCACGCTCTGGCGCGGCTGGGACAACGATGGGGGCGATTTACACACCTACCACAACCGCGGCAACATCAGCTGGGCCGAGGACCTCACCTACATCGACCATTGCGATAATCGCAGCGCACACTCCATCACCCGCAGCTACACGCTCGCCCCGGGCTTCTACACCTTTGCTCTCGGCAGCAATGCACCTGCCACGGACACGGATCGCCAGGGCTTCAGCTTTGCCTGGACGACGAGTGCACCGTCGCTCATCCCGCCGACCATCACCCTCCAGCCGAAAGGCGCCGAGATCCTCGCCACGAAAAGCGCCAGTTTCAGCGTGACTGCCACGGGCCCGAACCTCGGCTACCAGTGGTTCTTCAAAGGCGATCCGCTTGCCGGCGCCACAAATCCAGCACTTACGATCACCAACGCAGGCATCAACGATGCCGGAGCCTACACCTGCATCGTGCGCAATGCCGCCGGTTGGGTCAGCAGCAATCCAGCCGCGCTCGTCGTTATCGCCAGGCCCGTCGTCGATCCCTTTGACATCCCGAACCTGATCGTCGGCCAGCCTTGCCAGATCCAACTCTCCGCCGCGAATGGCCCAACCATTTTTGCAATCAAAGGTTTGCCGAAAGGTCTGCTCTTCAATCCGAAGACCGGCCTCATCAGCGGCCGCCCCGGCGAAACAAAGGCGCTCTTCACCGTCGAGGTGACCGCCACGAACAAGGCGGGCGCGAGCGACAAGGTGACGGACACCTTTGCTGTCAGCGCTCTCGCTGCCGGCACTGACGGAAACTTCGTCGGTCCGGTTGGCCGCTCCGCATCGCTCAATGCCCTGCTCGGCGGGGTGGTGAAACTGCAGGTCACCAACCTCGGCGGACTCAGTGGCACAATCACGCTGGGCAATTCGGTGCCATTCCGCGTCGCTGCGGCACTGGACACTTCGCTGAGCAATCCTTCCGCGAGCTTCAGTCTCACGCGTTCCGGTCAGACCACACTGACGGTCACGCTCGTGGTCGATCC
>CANJVS010000248.1 GCA_947477755.1 Verrucomicrobiaceae bacterium
GATGATCAAGTGGCCGAACGATGTGTATCTGCATGATCGCAAAGTCAGTGGTCTGCTGGCTGAGGTGGTGACACCAAAGACAGGCATGGCGCTGGTTCTCGGCGTGGGACTGAATGTGAACACGGATCAGTTCCCGCCTGATCTGGAAAGCTCGGCGACATCACTGCTCTCCGGGCTTCAACGCCCGATCATTCGCGAGCTGGATCGCCAACAGCTTGCGCTTGTTTTGTTGCGTCAGCTTCATGCCCAGTTTGAGCGCCTGGATCATGGCTTCCATGAAGCCGTGGCTGAGGTGCGTGAACGCAGCTGGCTCATCGGACGCCAGATTCGCGCGACCGTCGATGGGCGCGAGCTCTTTGGCCGCGCCATGGATCTGAACAGCGAAGGCCACCTCGTTCTGGCTCTGCCCGATGGAACACTCACTACCCTGAGCAGCGCCGAAGGCGTGCGTCAGGTGGTGTGAGAATTGCCGCTGCCTGCACTGAGAAGCAGGCCCCTGTGGACCTTGGTTTTGAGCCGATTGGGGGTGAGGTAGAAATTGTTGCGAGGCAGCTCCAGGGCGTGGCTGGTGCACGCGACACCTCACCCGGCCATGGCTGGAGAACGGTGAGGTTTTTCATTTCCCTCTCTCTAGTCTCCGCTACACTCCGGCCATGAGCCGCACCGATACCCGCTGGATTCAGCGCTTCGACAACTCGAAGCATGCCTAACCCTGAATTCAAACGAAGCACGTGCATGGCATCCAAGACCAAAGAATCAGCCAACCCTGCGAAGAATGCATTGCGCCTCGGGCTGTGCTGTCAGTTTGCGAGCGAGCCGATCAAGTTCCGCACGACGACGGTGACGGCAATGTTGCGGCTGGGACAAACCCAGCGGCTGGAGCGGCTGGCTGAATTGTGCCGAATCAATGCCGACGCTCTGATGGCTGCCTTGCAATTCTGCGCGGTCCACGGCATCGGCGCGTTCCGCATCAACAGCCAGATTTTACCCGTGAAGACCCATCCCATGGCGGGCTACGAGATGGGGGAGTTGCCCGGCAGCGCCGACTTGGTGGCGCGCTTCCGGCAGTGCGGCGAGTTCGCCCGCCAGCACCATCTACGGTTGTCGTTTCATCCGGACCAATTCGTGGTGCTGAATTCGCCCAATCCCAAAACGTTGGAGCATTCGCTCGCAGAACTGGCCTATCAGGCCGAGGTCGCGGAATGGGTGGGTGCGGACACGCTGAACGTCCATGGCGGCGGTGCGTATGGCGATAAGCTGGGAGCACTGAGGACGCTGCGGCAGAGCATTGAGCGACTGCCTGAGCCGGTGCGCTCACGGTTGACGCTTGAGAACGATGACAAGATTTACACGCCGGTGGATCTGCTGCCGGTGTGTGCGGACACTGGAGTGCCGTTGGTTTACGATGTGCATCACCATCGTTGTCTGCCTGACGGACTCAGCGTGGCCGAGGCCACGGAGCAGGCGCGGACGACATGGAAGTCTGAGCCCCTGTTTCATCTTTCCAGTCCGCTCGAAGGTTGGGACGGGCCGAAGCCTGAGCGGCATCATGATTACATTGACGTGGCGGACTTTCCCCGGGAGTGGCTGGGCTGGCCACTCACGGTGGAGGTCGAGGCCAAAGCCAAGGAGTTAGCGGTCGCAAAGCTGCTGGCCGAACTCGGTAAAATCTGATTCTTCCGAGTCTGGTGAAGGGTTCCAACCCCTAACCACTAACCCACAACACCTAACCAACTATCACAGTGCAGGCACTTCCAGCCAGCGGCGTTCAGCCCAGCTTTGCAGGCCGAGTTCGGCGAGTTGCACGCCTTTGGCACCTTCACGCAGCGACCAGCGGAAGGGGGAGTCGAGCGCCACATGCCTGATGAAGAGCTCCCACTGGATTTTGAAGGCATTGTCGTACTCGGCCGTGTCCGGCACTTCTTGCCAGTGGTTGAAGTGATTGATCGGCGAATCCACATCAGGATTCCACGTCGGCTTGGGCGTGCCGGCAAGCGACTGGAACCAGCATTTCCGCAGGCCGACGATGGCCGAGCCATGGGTGCCGTCCACCTGCATGGTGAAGAGGTCATCCCGGCGCACACGCACCGTCCAGGAACTGTTGAACTGGCAGACGATGTTGTCCTTGGTTTCAAAGGTGGCGTAGCAACTGTCATCGGTGTCGCACGCATAGACCTGGCCCTTTTCATCGATACGCTGCGGGATGTGGGTGGCTCCGAGGCAGCTCACTCCGGTGACATCGCCAAAGAGATTGTCGATCACATACCGCCAGTGGCAGAGCATGTCGACAATGATGCCGCCGCCATCGGCCTTGCGGTAGTTCCATGATGGGCGCTGGGCCGGCTGGCCTTCATGCTCGCCGGTGAAGACCCAGTAACCGAACTCGCCGCGCACGCTGAGGATGCGACCGAAGAATCCCTGCGATTTCAGCAAGGCCAGCTTGCGAAGACCGGGCAGCCACAATTTGTCCTGCACGACGCCGTTCTTCACGCCTGCCTTCTCACAAATATCCGCGAGTCGAAGGGCTTCCGCTGTCTCCACGGCTGTTGGTTTTTCACAGTAGATGGCTTTTCCTGCCGCCGCCGCCTGCTCGACAAAGCGCGCGCGGTGCAGCGTGCCTGAGGCATCGAAAAAGATCGGGTAGTCCGGGTTCGCCAGCACGGCGGAGAGATCGGTGCTGGTTTTTAAGGGGCCGGTTTTCTCACAACTGTGCCTGGCACTCAAAGCCTGGAGCTTGCTGGCACTGCGCCCGGTCAGAATCGGGTCAGGCATCAGGGTGAGATCATCCGAGATACGAATGCCGCCCTGCCGGATGATCGCGAGGATGCTGCGCACGAGATGCTGGTTGGTGCCCATGCGTCCGGTGACGCCGTTGAGGATGATGCCGATGCGTTGGATGGTCATGATGAAGTGAACGGGTCTTGGGTTTTTGGAGTGAACTCCGAGATCATACATCATATATGATTGACGCAAGCGGGTTTTCTTGTCTGCTCTAACTTCTAACTTCTAACTTCTAACTTCTAACTTCTAACTTCTGACAAGTCCCGGCCTGATGCATCCATGTGATCAGGCAACTTCGTCGAACCATGCTTTCTGCCGCTCTCATGCCAGCCCGATCCAATTCCCCACGAACCACCGGCAACGTGATCCCCACCAAGCACATGGCGGTCTATGAGGCACTGCGTGCCGAGATTGTCGGTGGTGCCCTGAAGCCTGGAGAAGTGCTGGTGATTGATGCGCTGGCTAAGCGCTTTCAGGTCAGCATCATTCCGGTGCGTGAGGCGCTGCGCCAGCTTCAGTCTGAGCGATTGGTCGAGATCCGCCCGCACACGGGCGTGCGGGTGACACCGGTGGATGTCTCATCGCTTGGGGAAATCTTCGCTCTTTTGGGCGCATTGGAGATAGCCTCCGCGGTGAACGCCCTGCCGAATTTAAACAAGGATTCCTTGGGTGAGCTCGAAGGCATCCTGGAGCGCCTGGAGCAGACGGCTGGCCGGGGGGATCGCGCCGGGTTTGAGTCCGCCAATCGCGAGTTCCATCTGCTTCCCTGCCGCATCGCCGGATTTAGCCGGGCGGAACAGGCACTGCAATCCCTGCTCACCGAGTGGGAGCGTCTGCACAGGCTGGCGTTTCACCGCACCCAACCGCCCGATGTGGCTGCGGCAAACAAGGATCACCGGGCCATCATGCGCGCCTTTCGCCAGCGGGATGCGGCGCAGTTGGCTGAAATCCTGACCCGGCACAATCAGGCCGCCGCGGCGCACTATCGAAGCCTCTTGAAGTGAGGTTGACTGAACGGAAGGGCAGGGGAGCCTGTGATGTGGGCAAACGCCGGGCTGGTTTTTGATGCGTCGCCGGACCCGGTGCCGACCTCTGGTCAAGCGGGTCTCCATCATCAGGCCACATTTCATTCAAGGTTCGCGCTTGAATCACGCATCACGCAGCGTTTAGAACACTTCACCCATGATTTTAGCAGCCCTGCCAGAACCCAGCCGCGTCGGAGATGTCCTGATGGCTTTTCTCAGCATCCTTTTTGAGGGGGCTCCGTACATCATGGTCGGCACGCTGCTCTCCGGCCTGATTGCCGCCTTTCTCGACTCCAAGCTGCTGGACAAAGTACTGCCAAAGAGCCGTGTGCTGGCGACGATTATGGCAGGTTTTTTAGGGTTGGTCTTTCCGGTCTGTGAGTGTGCGGTGGTGCCGGTGATCAGGCGCTTGGTGCAAAAAGGTCTGCCGATTTCCTGCGCAGTGACTTACATGCTCTCCGCACCGATCATGAACCCCATCGTGGCCGTTAGCACGCTGACCGCTTTCAAGGAATTCCAGAAGGTGCATGGATGGGGCGATCTGGGGAATGCCACGATGACGATCTCGCGTCTGTCACTTGGTTACCTGGTGGCGGTGATTGTCGGGCTCATTGTGCTGCGTTTCCGCCCGGCGCAGGTTCTGAGAACCAAGATCGCCAACAGCATCAATGCCCCTGTGGCTGAAGATGCCGCTCCCGCACCTGCCAAAAGTTTCAATGCCAAACTCGTCCATGCGATGCGCACGGCGATGAGTGATTTCCTCGATACGGCGATGTATTTCACCATTGGCGTCATCATCACCTCGGTCTTCAACACGCAAGTCAATCAGGCCATTCTCAGCACGGTGGCTGGCAATGAATGGCTGGCGCTGCCTTCCATCATGGGCTTGGCAATGGTGCTTTCCCTTTGCAGCACGTCGGATGCCTTCATCGCGGCACCGATGGCCTCTTTCTCCATGGCGGCCAAGCTGGCCTTCCTGGTCTTTGGTCCCATGATGGACATCAAACTGTTGTTCATGTACTCCGCCGTCTTCAAGCGCCGCGTCGTGATGGCACTGCTGATCGGTCTGTTCATTCTCATCGGCTGCCTGTCGGAGCCCTGGATGCTCGTGATTCAAAAACTCGCCACCAAGTAA
>CANJVS010000249.1 GCA_947477755.1 Verrucomicrobiaceae bacterium
GAGGGGCAGGCGAGGCAGGTGCTGGCGAATATCCAGGCGCTGCTGATCGCGCAGCATCTCGACCTGAGTCGTGTGGTGAAGGCGACGGTGTTTCTGACGAGCATGGCGGATTTCCCGAAGGTGAATCCGATCTATGAGGCGGCTTTTCACGGCCACAAGCCGGCGCGGTCAACCGTGGCTGTGGCAGGACTGCCGCTCGGGGCACTGATCGAGATCGAGGTGATCGTGGAGCTGCCCTGAGGCTGCTTACTTGCTGTCGGGTTTCCTGCGGAAGCCCTGCACGTGTCCGTCACCGCGGTAGAGATAGACTTTCTTCACATCTTCAAGCCGCATGATGACCCAGGGCGAGAGGAGGTTGCGACCATTTTTGGTGAAGACCAGATTGTCGGCCAGGTGGACGCAGGAGTGGTAGGCGTCGCCCGTGGAGTTGCTCAGGAAGAAGAGGATGTCGCCGTATTTGTAGGGGGGCTCGACGGGATCGAAATTCTCCAGCACGGCGCTCGTGGCGAGGCGTGAGTCGAGCAGGTAGTCGTGGGCATCGTAATTGAAGAAGTTGAGTGATGTCCAATGGCAGTCGGGAAGGATGCCGTGCTTGGCCATGTCCAGACCAGGATAGGTGTAAATCAGCTTGCGAACGAGGGCGGGCAGCATGTGGGAAAGGGGCAGGGCCTCGATGCCGTCCGTGTCGATGATGGATTGCACGAGGGGTTCCACATCCTTGCGTCGCAGGCCCAGTCCCAGAGTCCAGTAGTTCACAAGTTCCTGGACGTTGGTGGTGTGATCGGCCTCAATTTTCACCATGATGGATCGGGTGCGGGTCATGGCTTTGAAGATGGCCTTCGCCTCGCTGTCTGATTGGGCGTAATTGAGCAGCAGGGAGATGTCGCTGAATGCGGTGGTCTCACCGCGCTTGTAGCTGAGTTGCTCGATTTTGGTGATGATCTCAGGACGCAGCTTGCTGGTGCGGAACCATTCTTTGACCTCCTGGCCGATGATGAGCACGGGGTCCACGTGGAATTCATTTTCCGGGTGGTTGCTAAGTTCTGTGTAAACGATGGTTCGAGATTCTGGAGTCATCGACTCCAGGTCGGGGAGCCGGGGAAAGAGGTAAAGATTCCCATCAACGGTGACGACAGTCTTCGGGTCGAGCAATGAAGACACCATGGCCTCGGAAAGTCCGGCCTTTTGGAAGAGGGCCGGCAACTTGTCTTTGAAGGTTTGCGGGAAAACCCATTTCGGCTTCGTGGTCGGCAGGGGAAAGCTCTCCAACAGATTCTTGGGGGCCTCCAGGTAAATGAAGGCGCAGCGCAGTCTGCCCCAGGGACCGGGATTGGCGTAAAACACATTGGGGTGGCTCAATTGCCTCAGCTTCTCATTTTCAGCGGCCGCATCTGCGGTTTTCTCAGACTTTGCCAGCAGCAGTTGCAAGTTTTCCAGGCTGGTGATCTGTGCCCCCGATGGCGAGGCTAAGGCAAGGCTGATGCCTAGCAATAGGGTTGCGGTGATTTTGAAGTTCGTGGCAGGCAGGTTGGGCACGTGGTGGCGTCGGAAATATTAAACAGGCAGTAGGGATAGGATCACAAAATCAACGAATTGCACTCCCTTTTTAATGGGAGTTGAAGATGGCGGAGGCTAAACTCCGCCCAATTCGCAAATCATCGCAAAGCCAATAAAAAGACTTGGGATTGTAGGCAAAACTTGATATTCATGGCGAATAGTTGCCCTCTCCTTCCTGTAGATGCGTCGTTTGTCCTCCCCGCCAGTGTCTCTGACACGTTTCACCCCATTCGCAATTGGCTTGCTGCTGACAGCTGCTGGTGTGATGCCATCACGGTCGGCGACCAACTCAGTCGTGGGCATTGCAGAGCGTGAGGTGCAGCATCGGGCGGAGCTTTTGAATTCACAGGTGCGGCGACTTTCGGAGGCTGAAGCACTCCTGAAAGCGCGGCAGGCAGCGGCGGCATTGGCCATGTATGAAGAGATTTACAACTCGCTGCCCAACCTGCCGATGGCCGAGGAAGTGCGAGCCATCGCACGGGAAGGCTACGTTCATGCCGGCTTGATGCGCGCTCAGGAATTGATGAACGGGGGGGATTACCCTGCCAGTGAGAAAATTCTCACCACTCTGGACAGCGAGAACGTGGCCCGTGGGCACGCAGGTGTCCGGCAAATGCGGTCACGTCTTGCAGACCCGGACCGCTACCCGCCCGCGCTGACGCCAAAGCATATTGATCGCGTTCAGGAAGTGCAGCGTCTGCTGACAATGGCCGCTTCACAGCACGAGACCGGCATGTATGAAAAAGCGCTCGCCACCTATGAGGAAGTGCTTCGTCTTGACCCTGCCAACAATGCCGCTCGTCGTGGCATGGAGCGTGTTGAAGGTGAGCGCACACGCTACTTCGAAAGCGCACGCGATCACCAGCGCAGCAGAATGCTCAACGGCGTCAATGAACTCTGGGAAGAAAAACTGCCGCTTCGAGCAGCAGACATTACCGCCTTGTTCGGCGGCGCAGGAAACTCAGCCCAGCCAACTTCAGCGAAGGCGGGGCGTGAGTCCATCATTACAAAACTTCGGGATATCAAGATTGAGCGCATTGATTTCAGTGGCGCTGTTTTGGAGGAGGTGATCGAATTCCTCCGAGTGCGCGCGCACGACTTGGACCCCACCGGAAGAGGTGTGGACTTTGTGATGGGTATTCCAAAGGAAACGCCATTGAAGCCGGTCTCACTCAACCTCACCAATGTGCCGATCGAGGAAGTTTTGCGGTATGTGACCGAGGTGACGGGAGTCACCTATCGCGTTGAAGAATTTGCCGTGCGCATCGTCCCCCTGACGGATTTGAATGAGAGCATCATCTCAAAATCATATCGCGTGCCTCCCGATTTCATCACGACGGCTCCAACTGATCCTGCCGCTGGAGGTGCAGCACCAGCTGCTGATCCGTTTGCCGCAGCGAAGCCGGCCGCGGCAGCGGGAAGCGCTGTGATGCGCAGGCTTGGAGCCAAGGAGTTTCTGGAAAGCCGCGGTGTCACTTTCCCTGAAGGCGCGGGGGCCAGTTACAATCCGGTGGTCAACATGCTTACCGTCCGCAACACTGCAAAAAACATCAACTTCATCGACACGCTCGTTGAGCAGGCACTCAACGTCTCACCGAAGATGGCGGTGATCGAAGTGAAGATCATGGAGATCAGCAATAACAAGCTTGATGAAATGGGGTTCGACTGGTTGCTGGATGCTTTTGGCACTCAGATGGAGTTTGCGGGTGGCACGGTTGGCAATGCTCAGGGGTCAGCTTTTGGGATCAATGAATTCCCTGAAAATTCGGCACTCGGAAAAGCAGGCATGGGACCTGTCACTTCGGGATTGCGCAGTTCTGGAGATCTTCAGGCAAACCGCTCCATTGAGGATGTTCTTTACGGTGCCGTATCGCCGACTTCCAAACGGTCTCCAGGCATCCTCTCGCTTGCAGGAGTGCTGACCAATCCTCAGTTTCAGGTGGTTTGGCGTGCCTTGGATCAGAAGGCTGGCATTGATCTCATTTCACGGCCATCGGTGATCACCAAGTCCGGTCAAAAAGCGAGTGTCGAGATCGTGCGCGAGTTGATTTACCCGACGGAATACGATCCGCCGCAGATCCCGACGAATATTGGATCAACGAATAGAAACAACAATAACAACAATAATGTGGTTCAGCCATCGTCGCCACTCCCCCCTATCCCAGTCACCCCCACCACGCCGACAGCTTTTGAAACGCGGCGTGTCGGGATGGTTTTGGATGTCGAGCCGGTCATTTCAGAGGATGGCCGTTCTGTGGATCTCACAGTCACGCCGGAGTTCACCGAGTTTGTTGGTTTTGTGAACTATGGGAGTCCCATCAATAACGTGATGACTGTTGCTGGAGGTGGAACCTTCAAAACTGAACTCACGCCCAATATCATCACGCAGCCCATTTTTTCGACCAAGAAGGTCGTCACCGCCGTGAAGGTTTATGATGGTGCCACGGTGGTTCTTGGTGGCCTTGTTTCTGATCAATCCATTGTGATTGATGATCGTGTGCCACTTATCGGAAGCCTGCCAGTGGTGGGTAAATTGTTCCAGAGCAAGGTGAAGCAGCGCCGGATGAAGAACATGATCATGTTCGTCACGGTCAAGGTTGTCGATCCGTCCGGTAACCGGGTCAATCATCAGTGACGTCAACTCTCTGACAGGTGGTGCGAAAACGATCGTTTCTTCGCGATGCACCGTCTCCTGCCACTTTTCTGCCTCAGTTTGGCTTTGATTCACGTTCATGCCGCGGATCGTCCGAACATCCTCTTCATTTTCAGTGACGACCAGTCCTACAAGACCGTCTCCTGCTATCCTGAGGCGCTGCCTGGTGTCCGCACTCCGGCCATTGATGCACTGGCCAAGTCTGGTGTTCGCTTCACCCACGCCTACATGGGGGCCTGGTGCATGCCGTCAAGGGCCACACTGCTCACGGGCAGGCACCCGCACGGCATTGAGTCGATGCGAATGACCGGCAAGTATCCTGCCAGCGAGTACAATCCGGATCAGTGCCCATTCTGGCCCGCCGTCTTTCGTGCAGGCGGCTATCACACGGCACATATCGGGAAATGGCATACCGGGACTGATGGCGGATTTGGCCGTGACTGGGATTACCAGATCATCTGGAACCGGCCCAAGTACCCTGACAATGCAGGTGCCTATTACGATGACCAGATTCTGGAGATTAACGGCGTGCAAAAGCGAACCTCCGGCTACTCCACTGACAATTACACTCAGTGGGCCTTCGACTACATCCGGGGAGAGCACCGGCCTGCCGGTAAGCCATGGTATTTGTGGCTGTGCTACGGCGCGATTCATGGCCCGACCATCCCGGCGGAACGCCACCGGGGAAGTCACAAGGATGATGCGGTGAACGTGCCCGCCGACATCCTGC
>CANJVS010000250.1 GCA_947477755.1 Verrucomicrobiaceae bacterium
GGCGGACTGCGAGTGCCATTCATCGCCCGCTGGCCCGGCAAACTGCCCGCTGGCAAGGTCAGTGACGAGTTCCTGACCAGCCTCGAACTCGTGCCCACCCTGCTCGCCGCCACGGACGCCAAAGCGCCCGAAGGCGTGAAGCTTGATGGATTCGACATGATGCCTGTCCTGCTCGGCGAAGTGAAGTCACCGCGCACCGAAATGTTCTGGCAGCGCCGTAGCGACAAGGCCGCGCGCCATCAAAACTGGAAGTGGCTGGAATCGGCCAAGGGCCATGGTCTCTATGACCTCAGCACCGACCCCGGCGAAACGCTCGACCTCTCCAAAGAGAAACCCAACATCGCCAGAATGATGCAGCAAAAATTCAGCGCCTGGCGCAAGGAGATGGACGCGGCTGAACCACGCGGTCCGTTCCGGGATTACTGAGCCGAAGAACCCGTGTTCATGGCCCGTTGGTCTCCTTCCATGCGCACGCTTCTCTTCTGCCTTCTCGCTTCATCCACCCTGGCCGCCGACTGGCCGACCTATCGTGGCGATGCCGCACGCAGCGGTTACACGGAGGAAACCATTCCTAACCAACTTCGCCAACGCTGGGAGTTCCGCCTGCCCGCAGCTCCGCGGCCCGCATGGCCGACTTCGGAGCGCATGGAGTATGATCTGGCGTTTCAACCGGTCATCGTGGGCGATCTCGTGCTGTTTGGCAGTTCGGCAGATGACCAGGTGTATGCGCTGGATGCCATGACGGGGCGCATTCGCTGGCGTTTCTTCACCGGTGGACCGGTGCGTTTTGCTCCCGCGGCGTGGAAGGATCGCGTGTTTGTGGCGAGCGATGACGGCTTCCTTTACGCGCTGGCTTTGGCCGATGGAACCGTGCTCTGGAAGCACCGTGGCGGGCCCGGCCCGCAGCAGGTGATGGGCAATGAGCGCATGATCTCGCACTGGCCGGCGCGCGGCGGTCCGGTGGTTTTGGATAACAAAGTGTATTACAGCGGCGGCATCTGGCCGAGTGACGGCGTCTTTCTCCACGCGCTCGATGCCGCCACGGGCAAACCCCTGTGGCAGAACAGCGAGTCGGGCGGCCTGTTCATGGCGCAGCCGCATGGCGGTGCTGAAGCCGTGAGCGGCGTGGCCCCGCAGGGTTATCTGCTGGCCACGGACACCTCTTTGATCGTGCCCACAGGCCGCGCGGTGCCGGCGGTGTTCGAGCGTGGCGATGGCAAACTGCGCTATTACCATCTGCAAAAGAACCAGCAGCGCGGCGGCACGCGCACCGTGCTCACAGAGTCGAGCTTCCTCAATGCAGGCTGCCTGTTCGATGTAACGACGGGCGACATGACCTCACAGCTTGGCATGGGCTCGGCGGTGGCGACTCCTGGGGGCGTGGTGCGCGCGGAGGGCCGCTCGCTGGCGATTTATCGCTGGAAGGAAGTGGAAAAGATCGACCGCAAAGGTGTCACCACCAAAGCCCGCTCTTTGGTGCAGGACAAACTCGTGCCGCTCGAAAAAGAAGTGCTCGAATTCATCATCACCGGCAGCGAGGCCGTGATCGGCTACGACGGCCAGATCAGCGCCATCGACTACAACGGCCAGCGCACGGAATGGTGGAAGCAAAAAGTCGAGGGTCGCGTGCTCGGCCTCGCGGCGGGCAATGGCCGCGTCGTCGCCACCACGGACAAAGGCATCGTCTATCTCTTTGATGGCAACCCTGCTCCACTGCCCGTTCCCGCACCCATCGCCGAAGAAAAGCCGCTCGATGCCGCCATGATGGCGGAGGCGAAAGCCATCCTCGATGCCTCGAAAATCAAAGAAGGTTATGCCGTGGTGCTCGAATCTGGTCACGCCGACTTCGCGCTCGCTTTGGCGCGCCAGTCCGATTTGCAGATCATCTCCATGGAGACGGATGAAGCCCTCTCCCAGGCCGCGCGGCATCGGAATGCCAGTGCAGGCCTCTACGGCACTCGCGTGTCCGTGCAGGTCGGTTCGCTCGATGCCACGAACTATCCCAAGCAGTTCGCCAATCTCGTCATCGCGCCGAAACAGGTCACGCCAGCGATTCAAAAGGAGATGGAACGTCTGCGCCGGCCCTACAGCGGACTCATTTGTCATCGCGACAGTTTGAAGCTCGAAAAAGCCACCGCCCCAACCGGCGCTGGAAGCTGGACTCATCAAAACGGCAGCGCCGCGAACACGCTCTGCTCGGATGACGAAATCGTGAAGGGCAAGCTCTCGATGTTTTGGTTCCGCGATGTCGAGTTCGAGGTCGCGAACCGTCATGGGCAAGGCCCCGCGCCGCTCATTTCGCAGGGCTACATGGTCACCAGCGGCGTGCATGGTCTCTGCTGCCTCGATGCTTACAATGGGCGCAAGCTGTGGGAGTTCGACGTGAAGAACCTGCTCATCGACTTCGACGGCATTCATCACGATGTCGGCATCGGCGATACCGGCGGACCGTTCTGCATCGGCGGCGACTCCGTGTATGTGAAAAGCGGTCCTCGCTGCCTGCGCATCGACCTGGCCACCGGCAAACTCGTGCGCGAATTCGCCACGCCCGTCGCTGCCGATGCCGCGAACCGCAACTGGGGTTACCTCGCTTTTGAAAATGGCCTGCTCTTTGGCTCCGTCGAAAACGCCGCGCACAACGTCAGCCCGCGCTACCAGCTCACCAATCTGCGCACCGAGTCCGTACTGCTCTTCGCCATGGATCCGGCCACCGGAGCGATGAAGTGGAAACACGAACCCAAGGGCTCCATCCGCCACAACAGCGTCGCCATCGCCGGAGAGCGCGTCTATTTGATCGACCGCCCCATCGTCGAAGCGGATCGCGTGACCAATCCCAAACGCGAAGGCAAATCCGCGCCGAAGCTCACGCACAGCCAGGTGCCCGCAGGCACCTTGATCGCGCTCGACTCCGCCACCGGCAAAGTCATCTGGGAAAACAAGGACGACATCTGGGGCACGCAGGTCGCCGTCAGTGCGAAGCACGGCGTGCTGCTCATGAACTACAAAGCCGTGCGGCATAACTTCTTCGAGCTGCCCTCCGAGGTCGGCGGACGCCTCGCAGGCTTCGACATCGCCACCGGGAAGCGTTTGTGGGATCAGGACGGCAAGTATCAAACCCGCCCGCTCATCAACGACGCCACCATCTACTCCCAAGGCGGGGCGTGGGATCTCAAAACCGGCTCGCCCGTCGAGTTCGAGCTGAAGCGCTCGTATGGCTGCGGCCAGATCGCCGCCAGCAAGAACCTCATGCTCTTCCGCAGCGCCACGCTCGGCTACGTCGATCTCACCCGCAGCGCCGGCACCGAAAACTACGGCGGCATACGCCCCAGTTGCTGGATCAACGCCATCCCCGCCTCCGGCCTCGTCCTCGTTCCCGATGGTTCATCCAAATGCCATTGCAGCTACCAGATGCGCGCCTGGTTTGCGCTTCAGGGGGAGTGATGATGCTCCTCAAACATTATGCTTGGCGAACATAATGTTTGCCGAGCATCATCATTTTCAGAAATCCCCACGCAAAAGTCATTGCGAATGCACCATGAAATCAGAAAACACAGACCTAGTTTGCATGGCAGCCCGAGCTGTACTTATCTTCTCAAGCTTTATAGGTATTGTTTTATCTTTGCCAGCATGGCTGGTCTTGTTTCCAAACTCTCCGATCACGCTTTGCATTAAAAGCTCAACGAAATACCTCTCATGGGAGATTATGGCCTTTGGATGGCTTTTATTTTGCACACTTGCCTGTATCATTCTTCACATTCTGGCAGGACGACGGGCTGACCTTACTGAGGTCTACCGAGCGAATAAAAAAACTTAAATTACTGCTGTTGAGTTGATGGCGTGCTCCCTCCCGGCACATCACCAATCTTCAAACCCTCGCGGATGATCTCGATGCCGCTGAGGATCGTTTGGCCTTCGATAGCGTTGAGCTTCACGGTGAGGGTGCCGTCGGTGATTTGGATGTTGGGGGGGGTTTGGGTCGTGGCGATCAGTTTGGCGGGCAGGGCGAGCTTGGTGAGCGCGGGTTTGTCTTGAAGGGCGATGTCGAAAACGTGCCTGGCATCGTCCGGCGAGGCGAAGGTGAGGCGGACGGTATAGGTGCCGGATTTGAGGCCGGAGATCGTGGTGGAACGCAGGGCTTTGGCGCCGCTGGCGGCGACCCAGGGCCAGCCTTGGCCGCCTTTCATCCAGATGGAGTGTTGGTAGTAAAACTCAGGCTTCTCGGGCTCGGTGTGCACCTGAATTTCAGGCGAGGGACCACCGACGCTCGGGTAGTCGAGCCACAGAGTGCCATCGCGCGTTTTGCGGTCGCCTGGAGCACCGAAGTTGATGCCTAGGCGCTCGATCTTGCCGTTCAACGATGCAGCAGGCACTGCACCCCACGTCGCCCATTGTTCAAAGGTCTCGGGCATGGAGTAAAGCGCGAGCGCCATGGGCAGCGGGTAGCTGCAGGTGCAGCCTTCATAGAAATAGGGGACGTTCAGAATGCCACCGGCGGGCACGATGCTGTTCGTGCAGCCGCTGCGCGGGCCGCTGATGTGGACGGTGCCGCTCTCGACCTTCTTGTCGTAGAACGCGGCGGTGCCGCTGCGAAAAGTAAAAATGTTGCCGTAGTCGAAGCCTCCGTCGCAGCCGTAGCTTTTCGGAAACACGCGCGGCTCCTGCTCGCCGGTGAGCGGATTGGTTCTCATGCCTGCTTTCGGTTGATCGGGCGACCAATCATTCTTCTGCGTCGGCGGGCGATACTGCGCGGGCTGGATGCTCTGCATATCGACGCTGCCAAACTTGGCGCGAAGCTCAGGCGCCTCGTATTCATCGAGCACGCGGCCGGTGTAGATGTCGCTGAACACGGGAGCGAGCAGCTTGTAATCGACTTTGCCTTTGCGGTTCGTGGCATCGAGCCAGTCCTTGTCCGCCGTGATCATGACGCCATCGAC
>CANJVS010000251.1 GCA_947477755.1 Verrucomicrobiaceae bacterium
CCTGCGAACAATCTCGTGCATCGTGAGGTGCTCGATCACACCAAGCTGCCGATCACCAGCCACCGCCATCCTGAGGACACGGGCAGCGAGTTCATCGCCAGTGCCGACAACTGGTTCCGCCCAAGCATGGCGCGCACCGGACCCGATGGTGCACTGTACGTGGTGGACATGTATCGCCTCGTCCTGGAGCATCCGGAGTGGATTCCTGCCGACATCGCCAAGGGTCTGGATCTGCGCGCCGGAGAAAAGATGGGGCGCATTTATCGCATCGTTCGTTCGGCTGAAAATACCAAACCCGCAGTCAGCGGAATTCAATCACCGAACCGCTGGCAGCGCGACACCGCGCAACGGTTGCTGCTGGAGAAAGCTGACAAGTCCGCTGTCCCGGACCTGCAAAAGCTGGCAGGCACCGAAACCCAGCCGCTGAATGTGCGACTGCAGGCCGCCTGGACAGCGCATCTCCTGGCAGGCGACAAGGCTGAATCATTGATCGCCCTGATGAAAGCTGGTTATCCCAAGGTGCGCGGCGCAGCCCTCGTGGCGGCCGGCAGTGAAGACATCCATC
The DNA here is from genome assembly GCA_947477755.1 of Verrucomicrobiaceae bacterium. Taxonomy (GTDB): domain Bacteria; phylum Verrucomicrobiota; class Verrucomicrobiia; order Verrucomicrobiales; family Verrucomicrobiaceae; genus Prosthecobacter. The sequence continues at coordinate 566 of CANJVS010000251.1, forward strand.
CCGAAGAACTGGCCACATGGTTTCCCAGGAACACCGGAACCAAAGTCGTGGCGCAGGTGCCGGTGATCACGAACTCCAATCCAGACCGCCAGAAAGTCGTGCAACGCTACATCGCCGCGGTCGCTGGTCTGCGCGGCGATGCGAAACGTGGTGAGGTGGCGTTTCAAAAGAACTGCATCGCCTGCCACAAACTCGGCAAACTCGGTGTCGAAGTCGGACCTGATCTGGCCACGGTCGCGGCCAAACCCGTGGAGCAAATTCTGGAGGCCATCTTTGATCCGAACCGCGCGGTCGAACTTCGCAATGCGGCCACCCAGATCACCGGCAAGGATGGCAGTGTGATCGCCGGTCTCATCGCCACGGAAACGCCGGGCGCGATCACCTTGAGACTGCCCGGCGGTGTCGAGATGCCTTTCCCAAGAGCCGGGATTCAATCCATGAAAACCCTGCCAACTTCGCTGATGCCGGAAGGCATGGAGAGTGTCGTCTCACCTCAGGATGCCGCCGACTTGCTGGCGCGGATTCAGGGGAGATAACCCATGTTGCGGTCAATCAAGACGCGGCCCCCCCGATCCATGAGTTTGTTCATGGTTTGAATGGCAAAGGCTTGTTGATCGTTTGCAGAGCCTCTGAAGGCAACCCCGTCTGGGGGATCGGAGCAGTGCCAGAAACGGGTGTGGGAGCGCTTGGAACCAAGCCTGGAGGAGCCGTGATCGTGGCAGCCATTGGGGGTGCGTCTGCCTTGCCTGCTGCAGGGGCCGACTGTTCAGGCTTGGGCTTGCGCTGGATCTGAATGACCTGATCAAGCACGCTCTTCAATTGTGTGACAAAAGCAGGGGCGATATCACCGACTTTCGCGGTTCCGGCGAGGCATTCTTCGAGAAGAGGTCGCGCTTCATCCATCTTGCCCTGCTGCCCGTAGCAGAGCCCTAAAAGATAGAGTGTCTGAAGAAGCTCGGGATCGGCGGATTGAAGAAGAATTCTCTGGTTGCGCAATACCTGGCGGTACATCTTTTCCGCTTCGGGCCATTTTTTCTGATTGAGCTCGCAGTTGCCGATTTCACGAAGGATCAGCAGACTCTGCGGGGTCTCCTCTTTCAGCGAACGGGTGAGGCTGGCATGGACCTGAAAAAACTCCTTCTCTGCTTCCTGATGCTTTCCCTGATTGATGAAGGCACCGGCCAGACTGAGCTGGGTGTTTAGCGTCCGCGCGTCTTCGCGTCCGAAGTCATTGATGGCCTTGGCCAGTTGCGCCCTGGCATTGCTGATCATGAGCGCTTTTGCTTCAGGCAGATTCAGCAGGTCGGTGACTCGTTGCGTGGCGGTCACTGTCCGGGGATGCTGCGGTCCGAGCAGTCGGGTCAGCACCTTCATCACGGCACGAAACTCAAGCTCGGCTTCCACGATCTGACCTGTGCCTTGATAAGCAATCCCCAGCTGGCTGCGGGTGTCGAGCGTGTCCCGATGATCAGTCGGCAGCAATCGAATCCGGGCATCCAGCACAGGTTTCAATTCCTTCACCGCATCGGCATACTCATGCTGGGCATTCAGGCAGACACCGAGATCATGAGCGGTGCCAAGCGTCTCTGGATCATCGACCCCGAGCACCTTGATTTCATCTTCAAGCAGTGATCGCAAAAGCTTCTCAGCTTCGGCAAGCTGCCCTTGCTCACGCTGACATTGAGCGAGCTTCAAACGGCAGGACAACGTGATCAAATCATCCGCACCAAGCACGCGCCGGCTGACTTCCAGCAGGCTCTTCGATTCGCTCTCACACTCGGTGAATTGACGCTGGTCAAACAAGTTTCGCACCAGTTGCTCCCGGCTGCGCAGCGTCACAGGGCTGTCACCGCCAAGCGTCCGCTTCTGGGATTCGATGACACTGCGGCGGACCGATTCGGCGGCATCAAAATGGTCCTGGCTTTCGAGAATGCGTGCCAGATTTTTGCGCACCGACACCGTCTTTGCATCATCCGGCCCATGGTTCATTTCCGTGATCCGCAGAATCTCCCGCAACTCTTTTTCAGCAGCAGCATCCTGATGGTCATCATAGAGCGCCGCGGCCAGTTCATTGTGATAGAACAGCGTGTAGGGATGGGTGATTCCCTCCGCATTCAGGTACTCGCTCAGGATGAGGCGTAAAACCTTGATCTGCTCTGCGGGCCGGCCACTGCGCCAGTGAATATGCGCGAGACTGCTGTGCACCTGAGCCCATGTTTGCAGGTCTTTTTTGGGATCCGTCTCGCCTTGCGCCACCTGAATGTATTTCAGAGCCGGATCATTCTGCTCCTGCTCCAGTGCGGCCAATGCCGCGAGTTGCAGGCACACACTGATATCGGCAGAGCGGCGCGGTTTGGCACGATGGGCGGCATCGCCAGCCTGGAGTGCGCGTTTCTCGGCCTGATGATACTGCCTGCGCACAAAGTCCGCGCGGGCCCGATCCAGAAGAGGTGCTTTTTCATCCAGACTGAGTTTCTCCGCCAGCTCCGGAATGGTTTTCAAGGTCAGCTCCGACGGCAGTTTCAGGCGTTTCGCCAGATCCTCAACAACACGGGCAAAACGCCGCTCATCATTTTTGGTGCCGGATGATGGACCCAGAAGCGTGTAGGCGGCGGGAAAGTCGCGCAGGAAATCGCCGAACGCATTCACCTCAGCCCGGGCACAGGTGATGCTGGCCGCACTGAGGATAAGCACGCAGAATGATTGGAGCAGCTTTTGACGGCAGATGAACATGAATGGCAGAGAATGTACGGCCCTGAGGATGGGTCAAGGCCGCGGAACAACACCAGTGCATCGTACGCAAAATCATCTTCCCGTGATCGAACGGCGCACGGAGGCCGTCACGGACCATCAATACGCGCTCAGTTCATCCGGCGGATCAGTGTCTGCATGACACCTTGAATGACAAGTTCCTGCACCGGGACCAGATCAGGGAAATCGGGATTCTCGGCCCTGAGGAAAGGCTGACCATTCTCGATGACGTAACGCTTCAGCGTTGTTTCTCCATCGATCAGCGCAGCGACGATGTCGCGTGGCCGCGGTTCGCGCACTTCAAGCACCACGATGTCACCCGGGCAGATATTGGCACCGATCATGGACTCGCCGCGCACTTTGAGCGCAAAGGCCCGGGAATTGCGGCTGAGACCGAGCGTGGCGGCATCCACCGTGATGGAACTGTCTGCGTGCTGCTGCTGCATCTCGGCATAACCAGCGGCGATGCTGCCATAGACCGGGATGTCGACAATCTCGCCGCGCTCCAGATCTTCTGGGAAAACAACGGCGCGGGCCTTGTGCGGATGGCGCTGAATGACGCCTTTTTTCTCAAGCGCACGCAAGTGGCTCATGGCCGCCGTCTGGCTTGAAAAACCGAAATGCCGCTGAATGTCACGCGTGCTTGGCATGACGCCTTGCTCGCGCTGGTGCTGGCGCAGGTATTCCAGAAGTTCACGCTGACGGTCGGTGAGTTTGATTGGGGTTCCAGTCATGTGAACTCTGTTCGCTCGAACATGCGGCTTTGCAAATGCTTTTCTGAGACCACTTGGTTAGGCTCTCCGCCTGATCACCGGACTTGGCGAAAGGCTGTCTTTGGTCGACAATCGGAGCCGTGACCCGCCTCATCCTTCTCTTCTCTCTCGCCCTTCCGTTCACTCTGCAGGCCCAGGACTTCACGGCTCCCTTGCAGCGCGTGCCGATCGGCCCGGGAGGCACGCTGCCGCCGGACACGATGATCCTTTCCAAAAAAGCGGCGGAAGCATTCGGCAAAAAGGACTGGGCCACCGCCCGCGCAGCCTACAAGGAGATGCTGACTCTGGACCCGGAAAACGCGCTGGCATGGGCCAATCTGGGCGCGGTCGAGCAGCAGTCCAAGCATGTGAAGGAAGCCATCGAATGCTTTGAAAAATCAGTTCTCTACCATCCCTCACTTGCGCAGTCATGGAATGCGCTGGGCCTGTTGTACTCGGCCAAGGGTGACACTTATCTGGCGTTGTCGATGTTCACGCGTGCGATCCACGAAGATCCGCTGGATGCCCATGCGCACAACTATCTGGCGATCACCTCGCGCAATCTTGGCTGGAACGCCACGGCTGAATTTGAGCTGGAGCGCGCCATTGAATTGAACCCGAAATATGGAATCGCCCACTTCAACCTGGCGCTGCTGTATGTGGATCAAAAACCGCCGAGCATCGCCTTAGCCAAGCTCCACTACCAGAAGGCGCTGGCTCTCGGCGTGGAAAAAGATGAGATCGTGGAGCGGAGGCTGAAGGAATGAGCTGGGATCTCCAGTCTCAAGCCGCTCAACTGAAGGCTGACCACCTCTGGCGTGAACTGCGCACGCTCGATTCCGCCCAGGGAC
>CANJVS010000252.1 GCA_947477755.1 Verrucomicrobiaceae bacterium
CATCCGTTTCCTTTTGTGGGCATGGACAACCGAATCGTCGGCCAGCGTGTGGCTGCGCATTTCATGGACCGTGGATTCCGGCGTTTCGCCTGTTATCTGGACAACTCGGAACTGTTTTTTCAACAACGCTGCCAAAGCTACCGCGACACGCTGAATGAGCGCGGATTCGAGTGCTCCGTGTTTGAAACAGAATCTGCCGGGCGCAAGACGCAGCGCTGGGATCAGCATCAACGGCGCGTGGCGGATTGGCTCACCTCCCTGGAGAAACCCTGCGCCGTGTTTGCCAGCAATGATCAGCTCGGTTTCTGGATCCTGGATGCAGCACGGCGTGCCGGGATTTCCGCACCCGAAGAGATCGCCGTGATCGGCGCTGAAAATGACAAAACCCTCTGCGAGACCGCGTGGCCGCCGCTTTCAAGCGTGCAGCTTCGTGGTCAAAGTGTTGGTTACGCCGCGGCACGCATGCTCGACGAATGGATGCAAAGGAAGACGCGACCTCCCGCCATGACCCTGCTGCCACCCGGAGACATCATCGTCCGGCAATCGTCTGACATCGTGGCGGTTGAGGATGCACGCATCGCCCGGGCCCTGCAATTCATCCGTGAGCGGGCGATCGCTGACATTGGAGTCGGTGACGTGGCGCGCGAGGTCGCCCTGTCCCGCAGTGCCCTGGAGCGGAGGATGAAGGTTCTCATTGGCCGATCACCGGGCGAGGAGATCACCCGCATCCGCTTCAGCCACGTCGAGCGCCTCTTGACCCAGACGGACCTGACTCTGGATGCCATCGCCGAGCGCGCAGGATTCAAGCATCCTCAATACATGGCCGAAGCTTTTCACAAACGGACCGGCATGACGCCGGGTGTATATCGGCGGCAGAATCGAGTTTAAGCCAGTGCTTCGACGATGATGCGCACACCCTGGATCTCCCGGACGCACACTTCGGTGCCGCTTTGGATGTAGCCGCCTTCGACCATGGCTTCGATGCGGAGGTTACCAAATTGAACGGTGCCGTAAGGTCGGAGCGCGCTGATCGCGCGGCCTGTATCACCTGCTTGCACGGAGCGTGAGGCGGTCATGGCTGGAGTGGATTCCATCGTGCCGCCAGCGGTGGCGGAGAGCATCATGCGTCGGAAGGGAGCCGTTTGCGGAAGGAAGCGCGCGGCGGCAAGGATGACGACAGCGGCACCGATGATGCCGGTGGCAAAGTTACGCAGACCGAGTGCATAGGTGGCGAGATTGAAATCAAAGCCAGCAGGTGGTGTTCCTTCAGATGGCAGAGGCGATACCGGCATGTCCCAGCCGGACATGGTGTAAACCAGAGCAGTCATCACACAGGCAAAACCGATGAGGCCGGGCAAAATGGTGCCGGGAAAGACCAAGATCTCCAGGATGATGAAAACGATGCCGATGAGGAAGATGCCTGCCGCCACGGCGGTCTCCTGACCAACAAGGCTGCCTGCCACATAATGCCCGAAAAAGAAGAGCGAGAACGCGGCGATGGAAACACAGCCGGGCAGGCCAAAACCAGGAGCCTGCATTTCCAGATAACCACCGGCCACGCCGATGAGGATGAGGATGGAAGCATATTTGGTGACCCAAATGGCGATCTGCTCAAACAAAGTTGGTTCGGCAGTCACGCTGGCACCTTTGAGAGATTCGGCCTTCTTGATCTCATCCAAGTTCTTGACGATGGCCTTGGCGAAGAGTGGTTTCCCATCCACGAGTTGCACCGCCTCTTCGGCATCGAGGGTGAGGATTTCCTTTTTGCTGTCGATGATCCTGCCGTTGATCTTGAGTTCCTTGCCCATGTCGATCATGGCCTCGATGACGGCAGGGTTATGGCCTTTGCGTTTTGCCACGGCACGGGCCATGCCCATGGTGGCCGAGTTCATCTTGGCGCGTTCAGCATCGCCCATTTCCTGACCACTGCCGTATACGGGCGAGGCGGCACCGGCGCTGCTGGTGGGAGCCATGTAAATGGCATCGGTGGCCACAGCGATCATGGCTCCGGCGGAAAGCGCGCGCGGATTGACAAACGCAAAACTGCGCGGCTTGAGTTTCTGCAGGTCGGTCATCATCAGCTCTACGGTGTCCCACAGCAGGCCGCCGGGTGTGTCGAGATCGAAGATGACGGCCTCTGCACCCTCGACAGAGCAGCGCTCAAGCGTGCGGGACATGAACTCAAACCGGGCGCGTGAAACAAGATCCTCTTCACCGACAGGAATGATGACCACCTTCCCTGAATAACTGGCACTGCCGGCAAACAGCGGCAGGACAGTCGATAAAAGGCAAAACCAGAGAAGCATGAATTTCATGCGCCAAGGATACATGGCCACAGATGGACTGGCAATGATGCTCCTTGTTTCAGCAGGCAACCGGCAACTCCAAACGCCCGCCGGCAAGCCGAAGACAGACGAGGCTGTGGGCTTTCAGTGCATGATTGCATCCCCCGTGCAAAAGGAGCTCGTCACCATTTGGAAAGGAAGGACTCCGTGCAGTTTCGTAAACAGTGTCCCAGCGGCATTCCGCATCGCCAGGCAGCTTGAAGACTTGGGGCATTTCTCCGCGATTGAACAGGAAAACCAGCGGTGGATCCGCAGAAATGATCGCACCAAAAACCGTCCGTGATGGATCATGCCATTCGTCATGGCAGAGCAGCGACCCCTGGCCCTCAAGCCAGACGACATCAGGCAAACCAGTGACCGGATTGTAGGCTCCATCAAAAAACTGCGTCCGCCTTAATTCCGGCGTGCTTCGGCGCAGAGCAATGACGCGGCGGGTGAAGTCGAGCATCTGCTCATCACAGGTGCTCCAATCGACCCAACTGATCTCACCGTCCTGGCAGTAGGCGTTGTTGTTGCCTTGTTGTGTGCGGCCACGCTCATCGCCGGCGTTGATGAACGGCACGCCGACCGAAGTCATCAGTGTGGCCATGAGGCTGCGAGTCCTGCAGGCGCGGAGATGCAGAACTACGGGATCATCGGAAGCACCTTCGACACCGCAATTGACGCTGTGATTATGGTCATCACCGTCACGATTGTTTTCGCCATTGGCCTCATTGTGCTTGCTGGCATAGCTGACGAGATCCAGCAGGGTGAGTCCGTCATGCGAGGTCAGGAAATTCACACTGCTGAGCGCGGACCGCAGGGTGACGCCATAGATGTCCTGACTGCCACAGATGCGCTTGGCAAACTCAGCGGTGCTGCCCTCTTCGCCAGCCCAGAAACGGCGCACTGTGTCGCGGTATTTGCCGTTGAGTTCACGCCATGGCTCGGGAAATGCGCCGACCTGATAGCTGTCCATCCGCATGACGTCCCAGGGCTCGGCAATGAGCTTCACCCGGGACAGAATAGGATCCTGGGCCACGGCGGCGAGGAACTGGCTGTTGGCGTCAAAGTTATCGTGTTGATCACGACCGACCGTCACGGCGAGATCGAAGCGGAAACCGTCCACATGCATCTCGGTGACCCAGTAGCGCAGGCTGTCCATGACCATGCGCAGAGCGGGTGGACTCGCCGTGTCCACCGCATTGCCACAACCGGTGACATTGATGTAACTGGCCCCATGCTCGTCGAAAGTGTGGCGGTAATACATGCGGTCATCGAGCCCGCGCAGCATGATCGTCGGACCGCTTTCGGAACCTTCGGCGGTGTGGTTGTAAACGACATCAAGGATGACTTCGATGCCGGCGGCATGAAATGCCCTGACCATATCCTTGAACTCGCGAACCATCCCCTGCGGATCGCGGGTCCTGGCGTATTCGGAATGGGGGGCAAAGAAGCCGATGGTGTTGTATCCCCAGTAATTGGTTAGGCCTTTGTCCAGCAGGAACTGGTCATCGAGATGCTGATGTACAGGCAGCAACTGCAGGCTCGTGATGCCCAGATCCCGCAGATAGCTGATCACCGACGGGTGAGCCAGCCCTGCATAGGTGCCGCGAAGTTCAGCGGGGACCGAGGGATGCGTTTGGGTGAAGCCTTTGACGTGCAGTTCATAGATGATCATGTCCTGCCAGGGAACACGCGGCAGACAGTCGTCCTGCCAGTCGTAGCTGTCGTCGATCACGACCGATTTCAGGGCTTCCGGTCCATTGTCAAAAGCGCCCGGAACGGAATGCGGGCCGTTCGTGCTGAGCATTGTCCCATGGGCTGCCGGGTCACCCGCAATGGCCCGGGCATAGGGATCAAGCAGGAGCTTGTTGGCATTGTAGCGCAAGGCGTTTGCAGGCATCCACGGACCATGGGCGCGGTAGCCATAGAGCTGACCAGCCTTCACTCCATGAACAAAGGCATGCCAGAGATCCGATTCCGTCCTCACCATGCGCACCCGCGCCGTTTCACAGGCGGGATCCGCTTGATCGAAGAGGCAGAGATCCAGGGCGGTGGCATGACGGGAGAAGACACTAAAATGCACACCCGCTCCTGTAAGAACAGTTCCGGGCGATGGCGGTGGATAGATAGCAGTGAACGGCATGTCGCGGCCTCACATACTGCAAGCCGCGCGCGGATGCATGAGGATTTCTGGACTGCCGGCAATTCGATCAGCCATGAATCTATGCCGCCACCGGTGCCTCAAACCAGCGACCATGCTCCTTGATGAGGTCCACCAGACGCTCGACGGCTTCCTCCTCGGGAATGTTGAACTTCACGGCGGTCTTGCCGACGTAGAGATTGATCTTGCCTGGTGCGCCGCCGACGTAGCCGAAGTCGGCATCCGCCATTTCGCCGGGTCCATTGACGATGCAGCCCATGACGGCGATGCGCACGCCTTTGAGATGGCCGGTGGATGCACGGATCTTCTGCGTGGTGTTTTGCAGATTGAAAAGTGTGCGCCCGCAGCTCGGACAGGCCACATAATCAGTTTTGAAAATGCGGACACCGGCG
>CANJVS010000253.1 GCA_947477755.1 Verrucomicrobiaceae bacterium
CGCAGAGGAAAGTGAACTCCCTGCGCTCAGCCAATGACGCCATGGCAAAGAGGCGCAAGCAACTTGAATGGAACAACGAAGTCGCCATGTCGAACTCCGAAATGTCACCGCAAGCCGGCAGCGGCGGTGGCGCCAAGGGTGGGGCCAAGGCGGGCAATGCACAGAAGCAAGCCACGGCATCCACGATCGGGCGTGTCTCCGGTTATGTGAAGGAGATGGCCGAGATTGAAGCGCGCAAGAAGATGAATGAAACCGCCATCGGTCTCTCCGAAGTTTCCGGCAAAATCCAGTTCCAGGCCCTCATTTTGCAGATGTTCATGCAGCGGCGCTTTGAACACGCGCTCATTTGCAGCCGGCTCTACCCGCACATGTTCAAGGATGGTGACAGCGTGCTGCAACTCGATGACAATTCGGATTTGAAGAAGGCCTTCTCCGCCGGGTTGGGCGTGCCTCCGACAGTGAGCATGGTGGACAGCTTTTCCTCGGAAGCCATCCGTAGCGTGGATGAAGCCGTCGTCGCCTTTGACCAGTTGGTTCAGCGTCAGGATTACCAGAGCGCCAGCAACCGTCTCATGGAAGCCTTTGCCGTCGGCGAATATCTGCCGCGCGTGCGCCGCCTGCCCATGACACAAAAACTCAAAGTGCTCGATTACGTGCGTGATGGAAACCAATTGATCAACGCTCTTGAGATGAAGGACTTCGGCCTCGCCGAGGAACTCGTGACCAAGATGCGCAAGACATCCAAGGACTTTGATTTCTCCAAGCCCCAGGCCGCCATCGAAACCGCCCGCACGGTCACGGACATGCATCTCATCAATGCCAAGGCCGCCATGCAAAAGGGTGACCAGGTCGCCTACGCAGGCTCGATGAAAAGCGCCACGGAGATCTGGCCCACCAATCCCAAACTCCGCAGCCTCTCCGAAATGGTCGGTCAGAACAGCGATGTGCAGGCCCAGGCACTGCTCGATCTTGATCGTTTGCTCAGCCAGCGCGCCTTCCGCCAGATTTTCGAGCAGCAGGGCCGCTACCTCGCCGCCGCCATCAATGACCCCGCGCGCCAGGAACAGATCAAGAAAGTCATCTCCGATGTGACCGAAGTCACCATGGTCGTCAAACTCGCCGAAGAGCAGTCCCGCACTGGCAACAGCTTCGGTGCCTGGGAGGCAGTGGAAAAAGTTTATGTCCGTTTCCCTGAAGATCCCGAAGTCACCAAGATGCGTTCTGAACTCAGCGTGAAGGCCAGCGAGTACGTCAGCGCCATCGAGAAAGCCAAGCAGCACGAGCAGCGCAAGCAGTCCGGGTCCGCACTCGGCTGGTATCTCAAGGCCCGCCATATGTACCCTGCCAGCGACTTCGCCAAGACCGGCATCGACCGCGTCGTCACCGAACTGAAATCAGAGCCTGCGGCCGCTGGCACGACAGCTCCCTGATCAGCGTGCAGCATTCATTGCTGTTCCCCGCTTCTCAAGCAGACCGGTTCGTCATGAGTGAGCGAGACAGCCACTTTGCCAAAGCTGTATCACTGTTTCTCTTGCCCCTCGAAAACCACTGCGAACTTTCGTTCTTCATCCGGGTTCCGATCAATCCAGGGCGCGCTTTGGAGCGGCAATACGGACAGCTGGGACACCTGTAGGAGCTGGGGGAGCGACCGCAGTGACCGCAAAGCGCTGCACTTCGTAGGTGGTGACATTGACGAGCAGGTCAAGTTTTGGCAAAAACTCCCAAGTGGCGGCAACGCCAACCTGATCGGCGATGCGGCGGGCTTCATGGTAGGTGGCAAAAGCGTCTGACATCACCTGAAAGATGGCCACTCCTTTTTCGTCGGCTTTGACGCCACGCATCAGCCTCTGGTAATTAGAGCCTTCTCCGCGAATTTGATCGAGAGTCTCCCCGCCGCCAGCCTTCGGAGTGAGAGCAAGCTGCACGTAGGGGATACCGGGCTTGACGCTGGGTTTGAAGGTGTACGAGGAGCTGTTCATCATGGGACTGCCCGCAGCACGCTCGAGGATGGCCTGGAGCTTGAAGGCATCGTAAATGACTTTGGCACGACTGACGTCTTTAAAGCCGGGCATGTTCGCCAGGTCCTTCACAAAGTAATCAACGATATCTTTGGCGGTGGGCTTCACCTCAATGGTTTTGGCACCCCAGGTGAAACTGATCTTGGCGCCTGCCGATGCGACCTTGATGCTGGGCTTCAAAGGGTCAGCTGAAGGATCGAGCTCCTTCCATTTGGAAAGGTTTCCCTGCACGGCTGCGGCGATGGCCTCAGCCACGGCGGGCATGGTGCGGCGGATGCCGATGGAGATGTCTCCAATGGAAGAAATGACCTGCTTGTTGGCGGGAAGTTTGGCGGTAGCGAGGGCTTTGTAAGCGAGCGCAACCTGATCCATTTGAAAGGTGTTCACCAAGGGCGCAATCTCCGGCCAGGCCTGCTGTGCAGCCGGGGCGCTGCCGAAAACTTGCGTGAGCATTTTCAGGAAAGGGTCGATCTTGGCCTCTTTGTATTCGAGCTGGCTCTTCACTTTGTCGAGCCCGTCCAGAATGGGCTGGATGAAGGTCTTCTCATTCAGGAAGAGCACCCCCTGCTTGGCGACGAGCACGCGTGTTTCGTTCGGCTTTTCAGGAAACGGCCGCGGATTCGGCAGCCGAATGTAGGTCGGCGGGGCGGGTTTAAAAACGGGCGTTTCATCCAGCAGCGCCTTCATCCGCTCAACTTCGGCAATGAGCTTGTCCACGGCTGCCTTCTGCGCTGCACGCAACTTGCGGGCATCATCGAGCTTTTTGTTAAAGCTCGCCAGGTCCATGAATTTCATCTGCGACTCGACAGAGGTGGTGTCGATGGTCTTGAGATCCTCGATCGCCTTTTTGAGTTTTTGTTCGGCGATCTTTTTATCCTCCTCAAGCTTCTTCGGATCAGCTGGCGGCGGTGGCAGCTCCTTCATCACCTCGACCATCTTTCGATGCTCCTCCGGAGTCACCGGCGGCAGGTCGGAGAGCACCTTGCGCACGGCACTGGCGATGCTGATGCCGACCATGACGAGCACGATGATGAGGACGCCCACGACGTTGGTCATGGTGTCCATCAGAGCGACAAATGGCAGCTCCTGTTCTTCGTGTTTGCGCTTTTTAGACATGGGTCTGGGGGCGTGAGTTAGACCTTGGGTTTGACGGGGGCGGCGGCTGGCGTGGCTGGTGGCGGACTGATCTTGCCGCGATACTTCTGAAAGAGGGCTAGATCGAGCTGACCGCGCCCCGGGATGGGAAGCTTGCCAACGCGGACCTTGTAATCGTTCTCGGCGCGACCCGCGCCATTGTTGAAGGCTGCCTGCCCGTCATCACGAATGAGGTAGAGAATGATGGAGTTCTTGTCCTTGGCCACCTCGGTGAGGAAGTGATTGTAGGCCGGGTCTGCGACGACGACTTCCGCCGTGGCACTGAGGCGGTAGTCCTCACCCCAGGCCCCCAGGATCTTGAGCGCGCCTGTGGCGCATTCGACAAAGTACACCTTGGTCGTCTCAGGCATCCCGGTGCCGGAAGGCTGCACGACCACGGGCGGCACTTTTTTGTCTAAAGGCACCTGACGTTTTTTGATTTCCGCCATCAGGTCGGCAATGATTTTTTTGCTGTCCTCCTGCTGCTGCTTCAGGCCGTCGATCTCGGTGAGCAGGTCATCGAGTTCCTTTTGCAGCTTGGTGGCAATCTGTTTGTTTTTGTCCTGCAGTTCTTTGGAGGAACTCAGCAGTCTGCGGAACTTCAAATAGCGCTGCTCTTTATCCTCGATCTCCACCTGAAGCTTTTGGAGTTCGGCGATTTTCTCCTTGAGAACCACATCCAGTTTCTCGCGCTCCTCGAGCTCTTTCTTCATGCGCTTGTGCTCCTGGGCCATCTGCACTTCCTCAGGTGAACGACCATTCGTCTGCTGCGACTGGGAGACGCACAGCACGACGATGATCAGGATGAGCACCCCGATGAGGGAGCACAAAATGTCCAGAAACGGGACCAGCAGAATCTCGTCTTTGGCACTATGACGGCGCTTTGCCATGAAGGGTCAGAATTGAGGAATGCGGAACTGCAAAGGGTTACTCGTGACGGCTGAACCAGCCTTTTTTCTTCACCTGATGGATGATGATCTGCTGGGAGCCGAGCTCTTTGAGCACGTTGTTCAGCCCCTGGATGCCGCTGGCAAGCGCGCGATTGTACTCGCTGCTCTGTTTCACGGCATCAGTGACGGAGGTGGTGAAGTCCTCACGCATCCGGCTCACGGCGCGGGCAAATTCGGCATCGACACGCTCCTGATGGGCGGCAGCGCGCTTATCGAGGTTGTCGGCCTGGTCTTTGATCTTGGCGGAGAGGCTGTTGAGATCGACAAGGAATTCCTTCTGGGCATTGGCCACAGCTTTGACAAGGATTTCCATGACCCCTTTCGTGTCACCGCCGGCAAGACTGCCACCGTCATTAAGGCGGGGCAGAAGGACTTCATTGCAGAAGGAGTCGATGTCGTTGAGGCAGTCGTCCTCCGCTTTCATCATGGAGTTCAGCGGGAAATTCAGCGTCATGGCCAGGACAAGGCCGAGCAGGGTGGCGTCAAAAGCGGTCCCCAGGCCGCTGGTGACGTTGTTGATGGAGGCCATGATGGCTTTCACGTCTTCGACATTGGAGAAGTTCATGCCGCCGATGGCGTGGGAAAGACCAAGAACGGTGCCGATGAACCCGAGAATCGGGATGGCCCAGAGGAAGGCTTTCAACAGCGTGTAGCTGCCACCAATGCGCATGCTGTCGATGTCTGACTGGCTGGAGAGCATGTTCGTCACATCACCGACATTTTGCTTCACCTCAAAAAGCTCCAGCGCCTTGCGGATGCG
>CANJVS010000254.1 GCA_947477755.1 Verrucomicrobiaceae bacterium
CCCGAGGTCGATGCCCATCTTGAGCTGAAGCGTCGGCATGATGGTGATGAGGTTGCAGTTGCCCACACGCTCGCCGTAACCATTGATCGTGCCCTGCACCTGATTGGCTCCAGCGCGCACTGCGGCCAGAGCGTTCGCCACGCCGACTCCGCCATCATTGTGCGTGTGGATGCCCACCGGCTTGCCCAGATGGGCGATGACCTTGCGCGTCACTTCCTCCACAAACTCAGGCAACGCACCGCCGTTCGTCTCACACAGCACGATGAGATCCGCTCCGGCATCCGAGGCTGCCTTCACGGTCTTGAGCGAGTACTCGGGATCTTCCTTGAAGCTGTCAAAGAAGTGCTCCGCATCATAGAGCACCTCACGGCCATGCTTCTTCAGATAGGCCACCGTGTCGGCGATCATCGCCAGATTTTCCTCCAGACTCACCTGAAAAACTTCTGTCACGTGCAGCGGCCAGGTTTTGCCGACGATGGTCACGGCAGGCGTCTGCGCATCCAGCAGCATCTGCACCTGCGCGTCGTCCTCCACCTTGATCTTGCCGCGCCGGGTCATGCCAAAGGCGGTGATCTTCGCCGTCTTCCAGGTGCGCTTGGCGGCCTCCTGGAAAAAGGCCGCGTCCTTGGGGTTGGAGCCCGGCCAGCCGCCCTCGATGTAGTGGACGCCGAAATCGTCGAGCCGCTCGGCCACGCGGATTTTATCGAGAGTGCTGAAGGAGATGCCGGTGCCCTGAGTGCCGTCGCGCAGGGTTGTGTCGTAGATGGTAACCATGGAAGTCGAAAGAAAGGATGAAGGATGAAATCTGAAGGATAAAAGAGCGCCGGGCTCCTGACGTCACGAAGCGCACTCTGGCGCGGGCAATCTGCCATGACGGACTCCACCGGCTGCGTTAGGCGCAGGGGAGCCCGTTGATAATTCGGATGGCGATGCTGGCGGTTCGATGAGCCATGGGAGCGCGGAGTTTATGGCAAGTCAGATTTCTGGCAACCTGTCTTTTATCCTGAGCCCCCCGCCGCTTGGCCCACGGAGCGCGTGTATGGCGCAGCCTATCCGCCTCTTGGCTCATGGAGCGCGTGACAACCCCCGCTGCCTTGACGACCCGCCACACCCAAGGCTTGACCTCCAGCGGCTTTATCGCTGCAATCAGCGCATTCATCAAAACCCCATTCTTTTCGTGAACGGCTCCCTTTCACCTCAACGCAACACCGTTCATCCACAGAAAACTGTGGGCGAATCTGATTCGTCCACAATTAAGTGTGGATAAACAACGTTCGCCCAACTACGCAGCAACGCTCGTGATTTAGAATGAAGAAGATCGGACACATTCACTCCGACCAGTTCCCGGTCTTCATTCATCGTGTAGGCAGCTATAACGAGTTAAGGTCTATCACTCTACCGAGCAGGCACTCCGTCATTCTTCTCGCAGGAGATGCGGACGGCATTTCGACGGACATCATCAGCGGAGCGGCTGACCATCTGCTGGCTTCTGGACTCTCCTACATTTGCACTTGGGGGCGAGACTGTGAGCGAGTTCATGACCTCTTTGATCTGAGCTATGTCGGGGACGGCACGACAGAACCAACGGAAAATTTTATGAGCACATGGCATAGCTCAGACAGCAGAAGAAACATTGGATGTTTTTTCATAGGACGGATAGGCTCACCACATCCGCCCGCCCACGCAAGTCCACAACGCCATGCCAACGGTCTTCAAATCACCTCCAACCTCGAAGCACGCGAAGCGCTTGAGCGCAGCGAACTCGTTCAACAAAACGGATGCATGCAACGGCTCGTATGGCATCTGTCGTGTCATCGACGCTTCCCGCTCGCCGTCGCCTGATCCGGATCGTTAGGCCAAATTAAGAGGCTATGAAAATACCATTCTACACACAGACAATCGGACTGGAGCGTTTCCCCCAGCACGAGCGGTTTGCCGTGTATCGAGCAATCCACAAACGATTGTTGAGCGAGGACTCTGCTTATCAACGCCGCTGGCAGCGTTACATCGCTACCGTGGTTTGTCTGGCCATCATCCCCATTGTTGGCTGGGTTGCCGTGGTTGTTCTCGCATTCCGCCAGCAGGAGTTCCAAAACCAAAGAATCGGAGATCTCTTACGAGTCGGGACCTAACTAGGCGGCACATCGAACGGGCTAAAGTCCGTCCGATGGCATTTGACGTTCGCCCAACTCTCACGTCACCCATCTCTCGACGGGCGCTGAACTCTAAACCACAATGACATCATGAGCACATCGGCATTTGATCGACACTACTTCGACTCCAACAACTGGAAGCTCGGGTTCATCTACTTTTGCAGAGCCGATCAGCGTATCTTCGTTCCGAAGCGCATCCGGGGCCTAGGCTGGACGCTCAACTTTGCGCGTCCGTTGGCGGTGCCTTTTCTCGCCTTCATTCTCGCAGTCGTCTATGGCGTGTTGGAACTCTCTCGTTCGTTCGGAGCCTGAGGCGACGCGCGCTTTGCCATCAAGCTGCTCTTGGCGCTCGGCCTGTTTGCAGTGTGTTATAGACTTTCTACTCCGAGACCTTGTTCCGCGCCATCGGATGACGCCGCACCAGGTAAGCCGCGATAAGCTCGACCACCGCCAAACTAAGGGCGAACATTAAAGGGTGCATGGCTGCGAGGAACGAGCCAGCAAATGCCCCTCTAGTTGAACAATGACTTGCGGTGCTGCGCGGCATCACTCAAGCGCAGCCATCCCGCAGAGCCTGCGCAGCAGGATGACCCCGGCTTTCACACACTTGGCCTCTGATGCGCTTGGTGTTGCGCGGTTGGTGACCGATTCGCTTTTGAGCGATGGCATGGCGCGGTGAGTTCTGAAAAGCTCACGGAGCACGGGCCAGGTGTAGGACGAGTGTGGAGCAGCCCGCTCGTCTCAATCATGGCGGAGCGCAGGGAAGTTCTGCGAGATGACTCTTGAGGTCAAGATCGTGGCGGCTTGGTGTCGGCGAGTCGCTGAGAGACGAGCGGGCCAAGGCCACACTCGTCCTACGAGGGTTGCACGGCTTTCCGCTGGAGTGATCAAGTGTCCGCTCTTCGCACCGCGCTCAAGTGGCCACGGCGTCAAGGGGAGCGCGGACTTTAGTCCGCAGCGGGTCGTTGGCGGAATGGAGTTGGAAAGAACGTGGGGTGTTGTGGGTGAGGCGGAGTTCTGCGGACTGAAACTCCGCGCTCCTCAGAGCTGGGGCGCTGCGATGCCGTCGGTGGTGATGAAGCGGCGTGTTCTTCTGGTCGCATTGGGAGGACGCCAACGAGACCCCAGCAGAGCGTGAGCACCGCAGCAACCAAGAAGGCGTCAGATACAAACTCCAATAAGGCAATCCAACGCACGCAGCGGCTCAGTCCAACAGCAGTGCATCCGCACAAGAGGCGGATGACCCGCCCACCGGAAAACGAATCTTGCCTCCGCCTTCTGTGCGGATACACTGCTTCACGTTCGGCAGAAACATGAAGACTATCCCGCCCATTTTGAGCGCCATCTTTCTATCTGGATGTTCGTGCGCGATTACCACCGTTTCGTATTCCCCGACGAAGCGTAAGCCATCAATAGAGGTCGTAGAGAGGGCTGCCAACAGTTCGGGTTTCAGATTCGACCGCCGGGAGTCCGGCCGCTCAAGCTATAGCAAGGGAGCGCTGGGAATGCATCTCACGCCGACAACTGGAGTTGTCGAGTTCGTCAACAGCCATTGCCCGATTCTTCCGTTTTGGACGCAACCTGGACGAGCATTTGAGAAGCGATGGGACGACATGAACCTGATGCTGAAGAGGCTCGATTCGGATGGATTTCCCTATTGCCAGAATTCCCAAGAAGCCGAACAAGACGCTACATCCATCGGTAGGTAAGTTTCCTGTTTGAATTCGCGCTTCCTTTCCCGCCGTGGATGAGCTTTTACGTTATTAGCACCTCCCCTGCGAAGAGTTGCAAAATACCGGCATTCTGCCAGCCTCCTGAAATATGAAATGGATCGTTTTACTCGCAGGACTGAGCCTTGTTGCATTCGGCGGTTGGCTGCTCCTTTCCGTAGGTGAACCGAAAGCTCCCGTCACGGTATTGCTCTCCGAATTTGCCAAAGGCACGCCAAAGGCAAATTGGGTTTCCATCAACAATGTCGTGTATGATTTGACCCGAGCCTTAGTGAAAGTCTCCAGATTTAAGAAGGAGGGGAAAGTTAAGGCAGTGTTTGTGCCTCTGACTGAAAAATGGCCTGCTGACGACTCTACAATCCACATTGTGGTCGTTTCAAGGGACCCTTACCTGCTTAAAATCGCAAACGATCTGGCATCCCTGAGCTCAAAAGACGAAGTTCTGTTATCCTTGGAGAAAAATTGGCCTCAGTTGATCACGACAACAACGGTCACGGGACTGCTCCGTCGTGATGAGGGCGAAATGATGGATGTCGCAATGAAGAACCATCACATTGGGACCAACTGTGTTTTCCTGGATGAGGGCGTAACACCTGATGACAAAAGCATGGAGCATGGTGGTGTAGCCGTTTTCGCAGGACTCATTCTCTCGGTGTGGGTTCTAATGAATATACGCAAGGGCGATCTACGAGTGGCATGATAGATCGTTGCTATCATCAAAAGCGATTGCGTGCTCCAGTTCACGCTGGTCCGGTTCATAACATTAAAGGGTGCATTGCTGCGAGGAACGAGCCAGCAAATGACCGATTCGCTTTTGAGCCTAAAAGCGTGAATGGGAAAGATGACAGATTGCCGTGAAGGCGCATAGAATGGGCTGATGGTGCGTAAAAACATCCCCGTGGAAGCTCACTCAATAGGTGAGGCAGCAGTCACCCCATCTGGGCCCGTTGACCGCTGGCCTTTGGA
>CANJVS010000255.1 GCA_947477755.1 Verrucomicrobiaceae bacterium
CCCCCGTCACAAACATCCCCTTGATCACCCGAGCAGCCACTCGGCAGGGCATCCATGCCCGCTGACTTCCATTCCCGTTTTTAGGCTAACACCCGCAACACACCCACTCAAAAGGCCTTCAACGTCAGACCTCCGCAATCCTGGCAATGCGCTTTCGCATCACTGAATTGCGCCTCGCAGTGTGGACAGTAGGCCACCGATCCCGGTTGTTTTTCCGGCACTGCCTCAAGTCGATCTCTTGAGATGTTCTGATCTTTGAAAAAACTCTCCAGAGCGCGCTCTTGCAGGTGAGCGGACTGCGACTGACTGTGATGGATGGTCTTCCAGAAAGGCCGTACCAGCGCGAGTCGAGACGATTCAGGGACACTCGACAGCGCCGCCAACGGATGGGCGAGACATGGTAGCGCGGAACAAACATGATCCGCCGCCCTCATCGCATGTTGGGGCAGGAGGGCGATGGCAAGCGTCTTCCAAAACCGGTGCTTGATCGGCTCCTTGAGTCGCCCGGCAGCACGCCAGAACAGCACCGCCTGAATCCATAATAGCAGCAGCATGAACCCCGCGGCCGTCAAGATCTGCGGCCCCTCACCCAGCCAACGGTAGATGAGAGTGATCACGCCAAAGCACATCAAAAAGATCAACAGACTCATCCACCTCAGCCAGTGTGTCCTGGCGGAAAGATCATTCATCGCTGCTGTGAAACGTTTCACATCCAGCATCTGCGCCGCCAGTTTCAAGAAATCCTTTTCACGCGCCAGTTCAGACGCGGCCCGCCATCCCATTACCCGCTTAAGCCACGTGGCTGCAGTCGCCTCATCCGGAAAGCGTACGATATGATCGGCACTCAATCGCAACGTCGCTGCATCCACTGCTGGCTTGAGTTCAGGCCATGGTATCAGCCCCGCGGGTCGGCCCGCCTCGTCCAGAAGCTCCAAACCTGCCGAACATGGCACGAGCACCCAGGGCATCAGGCTGACATGCACAGGCACCGGAGGCAGTACCGGCAGAAGGAGAAACTTCCGCCCGGCAAAATCGAGATGCTGAAGTGGGCGGCGCAGCCAGCCTCTCTTCCCGGAACTGGAGAACAGCCAGACGGAGCCTGGGTATAACCTCAAGCACTCCACAAAGTAGAGCAGGGCAAAGAGCGTGAACAGCCACTGTCCGTCGGTCATGTCAGATCATATCGCTTTGCGCCCGAAGAGCTTGGTGAAGACCGATTTGATCGCGGCACCGATGCCAATCACGAGCACGATGGCTCCCTTGCCAAGTTTGGCAAAAAGAACGCCGAGCTTCGCAAACAGACCAAACTTGCCTGCCGCCACTGCGGCACCACCTGCGACAAGGGCGGTGAGTCCGTATTTGGACAGCTTGTCGCCCTGCCGATACTCCGCATAGGTGTTGCCGGGCAGGTATTGAAAGGCAGCCATGATTGACTGATAACGCGGCAGCAGTGTTTGAAGTTCTTTAGGTCCGCAGACCAGACCCACCTCCATCACACCACTGCGGCCGAGAAGACGTGTGTTGTAGTTGATGGATTCACCACCGCCCTCGGAGCCGACCCGCAGGGCCCACTCCAGATTTTTTGTCTGATCATTGAATCGCGGCGGCACCGCCCAGCCAAGCACGTGCAGTGCCCGCAGACCCATTTCCTTGCGTCGCTCATTGGCCGCTTCCTGACCTTCTTGATGGATCTTGAGCAGTTCATCCGCCTTCAGATCATTCTTCTCATCGTCCTTCACATAACCCGTCTCATTGAACTCAAAGATGACCCACGGACCTTCACCTTCCGTGGTCAGCATTCCCAACTCTTCACCACCGGGGATGTTGCCATAAAGCTTCAGCATCTCTTGCGTGCCGCTTCCGGAAGTGAACCGCCAGCCTTGAGGGATGGCCACCTTGGCCATGCTGCCAATTTGGGCGGAGCCGGTACGTGTCCAGCCAAAGCTCTCGATTTGATTGATGAACTCCTGATGCTGCGCAGCGCGCTCCTGCGGCGTCGGCTCGGCGGGAGGAACGGAAGGTGACTGCGCGTGAAGAAGCGAGATGGAGAGCAATCCGCCAAAAAGGCCGGTCAAAGCGTGTGAGAGTTGTTTTTTCATGCAGTCCCTTTGTCAGAGTTAAAGCCAGCCTATCGTGCAACCGCCATCGAGATCAAGCATCGCGGCATTATTTACACGAGCGTGCCCGGTCACTTTGAAAAACCCGCAGGATGGCCCAACTGTCAGAATCGACTGCCAGACCCGCTTTCCTGCGGGGCGAACTTTCCCGATGACGATGGCGGCAGGCAAACGTAGCAGAGTCGTGATGAAAAGCGTGGAGTCGTGGCCGGCTCTGCGGCATCATTCCCGCCATGGCCGACACTCCGCCCCCATCCATGTCTGACAGCCGGCAGCGCCCGGGCTGTCTGCGCTGGGCCGTGATGCTGCTGATCGCACTCATGCTCACGACTGGCGCACTGGTCTGGTTCTTTCTGGACACGATTAAGTCGGGGGCGCTCTGGCTGCGCGACTTGCCCGGACACCTGACCCATCAGCAGATCACGGAGACTTTCCGCCAGTCCGTCACGGAGATCATTTCCACAAATGGCGACATTCTCGAAGTCGCCATGATGCAGACGGATGAGACGCTCACGAAAGTGGACATGAAAACCGCCTTCAACGACCTGCTCAATCTTGGCACCACCGTATCTGAAATCCGCGCGCCGGTCGTCTATCGCTATCACGTGCGCCTTTCCGATCCCTGGCAAGTCAGCGTGGACCATGGCATCTGCACCGTCCGCGCGCCGGCCTTGCGCCCCTCCCTGCCGCCAGCCATCCGCACGGAGGGCATGGAAAAGAAATCCGAGGCCGGCTGGCTACGGTTCAATGCCGCCGAAAACCTCGCCGCTCTGGAGAAAGGGCTCACGCCAGCCCTGGAAAAGCGCGCCGGCGATGCCGCCCACCTCCATCTGATCCGTGAGTCCGCCCGTAAATCGGTCGCTGAATTTGTGAAAAACTGGCTGCTCAAAAGCAGTGCCCAGCGCGCCGAACCCATCCGCACGATCACCGTCATTTTCCCGGACGAGGCCAAAAACGCCACCCCGCTGCCTGCGACGCTTCAGGTGCAGTAGGAAAGTCCCTTTTCCCGACCCCCACCTTTCTCCTTGCCAAAAGGTGGATAGCTTCGACTATCCCGGCCCTTTTGTCCGGCAGCCCTCTGGTTGTGCGGGACATCAGCCCGCCTTGGCCCTCCGGAGTGGAAGGTCATTTGCGGTTCACCCACCAACACTCCCAACCCATACATAGCATGAGCACCCAAACACTCGCTGAAATGATCGCCGCATCATTCCGCGAACTCCACGAAGGATCCATCGTCAAAGGCCGGATCCTTGAAATCAAACCGCAAGTTGTCCTCGTGGACATCGGTTACAAATCCGAAGGAGCCATCCCCTCCAACGAATTCGAAGATGAAGACATCCAGGTCGGGGACGAAATCGAAGTCCTCCTTGAGAAACTGGAAAATGATGAAGGCATGGTCGTCCTCTCGAAGGAAAAGGCCGCCTACAAACAGAACTGGGAAAAAATCGCTTCCGTGTTCCGCGATGGCGGACTCGTCAAAGGCAAGGTCAAATCCGTCGTCAAAGGTGGCCTCATGGTCAACGTTGGCGTCGAAGCCTTCCTCCCCGGCTCCCAGATCGACATCATCCCGCCGAAGGACCTCAACGAATACGTCGGCAAGGTCTTCGAATTCAAAATCGTCAAGATCAACGACGACCGCAAAAACATCGTTCTTTCCCGCCGCGAAGTCATCGAAGCGGAGCGTGCCGAACAGCGCCAGAAATTCCTCGAAGGTGTCAACCCAGGGGACAAGGTCATCGGCGTGGTCAAGAACATCACCGACTTCGGTGTGTTCGTGGACCTCAATGGCATGGACGGTCTTCTCCACATCACCGACATGTCGTGGGGCCGCCTGAACCATCCTACCGAACTGGTGGGCATCGGTCAGCGCCTGGAAGTGCAGATCCTCGAAGTGAACCGCGAAAAAGAACGCGTCTCCCTCGGCCTCAAGCAGCTCCAGAACAATCCGTGGGAAAACATCGAAGGCCGCTACCCAGTGGGCCAGAACGTCCGCGGCAAGGTCACCAAGCTCGTCGCTTACGGTGCCTTCTGCGAACTCGAAGAAGGCGTCGAAGGTCTCATCCACGTTTCCGAGCTTTCCTGGACCAAGCGCATCGCCCGTCCATCCGACGTGCTCACCGTGGGTCAGGAGATCAATGCTGTCGTCCTTGGCATCAACAAAGACGAGCGCAAGATCAGCCTCGGCGTCCGCCAGCTCGACACCAATCCTTGGGACGACATCGACGTGCGCTACCCGATCGGCACGGTCATCACCCGCCCGGTCCGCAACCTCACCGCTTATGGTGCCTTTGTGGAACTGGAAGAAGGCATCGATGGCATGATCCACGTCTCCGACCTCAGCTGGACGCGCAAGATCAATCATCCTTCCGAAATGCTCAAGAAAGGCCAGGAAGTCGAAGCCACCGTGCTCGGCATCGACAAGGCCAATCAGCGCATCAGTCTCGGCATGAAGCAGCTCGACACCGATCCATGGTCGGTCATCGACACCCGCTTCAAGGTCGGTGACGTCGTGAAGGGCAAGGTTGCCAAGATCGCCAGCTTTGGTGCCTTCGTGGAACTCGAGGGCGATATCGACGGTCTCGTCCATATCTCCCAGCTCAGCGAAGATCACGTGGCCAAGGTCAAGGACATCATCAATGTCGGCGACGAAGTCGAAGCCCGCGTCATCAAAGTGGACAAGGTGGAGCGCCGCATCGGCCTCTCCGTCAAGGCCATGAACTACAGCGA
>CANJVS010000256.1 GCA_947477755.1 Verrucomicrobiaceae bacterium
GCGTCATCCACTGATGCCGGTGACACCGGATCATCCGATCACACCGCTGAGCAAGCCGATGGCCGAACGGTTCTGCGATTGGCTCACCAGCAAAGAACGCTCACTCGGAATCATCGGCAATGAGGAAGAGTACCGCCTGCCAACGGATGAGGAATGGAGTCGTGCATATCCCGCGCTCAAAGAGTCCGGTGGCACGCCTGAGGAACGGCATCTGAGCACCGGGCCAACCAACCATGCGCTCTATGTCTGGGGCCGTGGACTGCCAGGCCTGGAAGTTGGAAAACTGGTCAATTTCGCCGGGCAGGAAGCCGCGCCATTGCTGGGCCAGATACCCGCACTGAGGCATCGCGACGAGTATCCCTTCACTTCACCCGTCACGGCCTTCCCGCCGAACTCACTCGGTCTCTACAACCTGAGCGGCAACGTCAGCGAGTGGTGCTCCTCCCGCTGGCAGGCCAACAATGATGAGTTCATTTCACGCGGAGGCGCCTGGTGTGACCATGATCTGAGCCTGCTGCGTGCCGATCACCGGCGTCATGTGCGTCCCATTGCCATGATTGATGGCAGCGGCTTCCGCATCGTGCTGGTGACGAAAAATTAACCGGCAATCCAGACTCGTTATTTCGCCGGGATTTCGTTCAGCGTGTAGTAGCCCACGGTGTGGAGCAGGGGCAACTTCCGGGCGCTGCGAACGCCTTCAAAATGCAACTCGTGGATGTGTCCCCTGGTCAGCGGAGCGATGGTGAGACGGACGGATTTACCATCAGCGGCCACCCTGGCGGCAGTGATCTTCGGCAGGACCTCGTCAACCTCGTCGCCGCCGTATTGCTCGCGGTAGGCGTAAGTGAACTCGCGCATCGAGTAGCTCTTCACGTCACCGGCAGTCGCTGCGTCAACGGGCTGGGTGAAGGTGAGTTCGAAGCCATCATTCCGCGCGCGCATCTCGTGCACTTCGAATGGCAGCTTGCCAGTCCACTCGACTTTTTCAAAGCAGTAGGGCTTCCCGCCGCGCGCGCCCCAGCCACGATCACTGCCACCGATGAAGACACGGCCCTCCTCATCCATGCGCCCGCCGATGGGGCCGCTGGAGAAGCCGCTGCGGAAGGGGAAAACAACACCTTGCTTGATGCCGTTGATGGTTTCGAGGAAGACGCGACTGAGATTGCTGTGGGATTGATCGGCGATGAAGAGCTGCTTGGCAAAAGGGCCGAACTTGCCGGCGCTCGTGTCGCAAATGATGGCTGAGGCGGAGTTGCCGATCTTGCCATGAACCAGATACACAGCCGGCGGGAGAAGTTGCTTGATGCGTTCACGCTCCTTCACCATGCGGTCAGGATCGCCGCCGGGGCGGGCATCCTTGCGATTGCGCTCCCCCTGAAAGGCCTCGGGTATCGGATCAATGGGGCGCGGGCCCATGTTGGGCGCCTGATCGTACCAGACATTGCCGCCGGGATGTCCCTGAAAGCTGCCCGGAACGAGATGCTGCAGCGTGCATGAGCCATGCCACGGGCCTTGATTGTCACAGTAATAAACCTCGCCATCGGCATCAAAACCCATGCCGCCCGGACTGCGAATGCCGCTGCATGTCGGCACCATTTTGCCATCCGGCTTGATGCGCAGCGCCCAGCCGCGGAACGGCGCGGCACTGCTGAAGGAGCCGGTCAGGCAAAGCGTGACCCACAGGTCGCCGGCTTTGTCAAAGCGCGAACCAATAGCGTATTCATGGTAGTCGCCCGAGACGCCCCAATCGTCATTCACATTGTCAAAAACGTCCGCGCGTCCATCGCCATCCGTGTCATTGAGCCGCGTGATCTCATAGCGCGTCGTGGCGTAAATGTTCTTGTCCTTCGGGTTATAGGCGATGCCGAGCACCTCGTGCAGACCGCTGGCAAAGAGCTTGTAACTCACGGCCGATGGATCACTGCTGCCTGCGCCGCTGACGATCCAGATTTCACCGCGCCGCGTGCCCATGACCAGCCGGCCATCCGGCAAGAGATCGATGGAGCCGACCTCCATCGCGGTTTCCTTCGGCGTCTCGAAGGTGGTGATCTTGTAGTAGTCGGACTCGACCGGATCAGCGGCGAAGAGCGGAGCGCAGAAGGCGAAGAGAAGGAAGGAAAGGCGTTTCATGGTGGCGCGCGGAAAAGTAATTATTGAGCCCACTGGTAAGTGACTGAGAGAGTGCCGGGCTTGGCCGGAATGACGAGGTTTTGGCCGGCGATCCGGCCACCATTGGTGGTGATACGGCAGGCCTTGGCTGCCTTGAGCAGGAAGCTCCCGTCCTTGGCTTCGAGCTGCCCTGCGGCGATGCGGAACCAGGCATTTGCAGGCACGTTACCGCTGATTTTCACAGTGCGGATGAGAGTGGGCTTGCCATCAGGTTTGTTGCCGTCGCCGGTGGCAGTGTAACTCTCCTCCACTTCGGCACCATTCCAGGTATAACGAAAAATCGGACTGCGCTTGGCGTCGAGCGTGTAGCCTTTCCATTTGAAGCCATCGTAACGCTTCACCTTGTCCCACACCGGCCAGGCGGACTCGGGCTTGTCGGAGATGAAGAAAGCTGGAGTGACCTCGCCCGTGGGCTGGAGGACATCGTAGCCAAGGGGCGGTTGATGACCGCCGCCGCGCGAGTTCCAGTGCCTGGAGGCATCGATGAAAGCGCCGCGCCACAAGAGCGCAAGGTTCATGCTCTCAGCACTCCAGGCGATGTTGATGCCGCCTGGATAACCAACTCCAATGCCGCGATTTCCAGCACCCTGGATGAAGTTGCGGTAGATCACAGGCTCATCTTTCACCATGATCGGGATGGGCGCGAACTCCGCTTTCTTCTTCGCCTTTGCCCCAGATTGCCAGCCCTTGGGCAACCAGGCGGAAAGGGGCGTGATGTCAAAGTTCGAACCCTTCCATGCGGCGAAGACCGCAATCTCTCCGCCGCCCTGGAAATACTCGAGGCGCAATTCATGCTCACCCTCCTCAAGCTGAACGGCACCTTCTTTGATGTCGCCGGCCGGATGGATGCCATCGTAATCGACCACCTGCCTGCCATCCACTTTCAGTCGCACCCCGTCATCTCCGGTGATGTAAAAGCGGTAGCTGCCTTTGCGCGGCGCGGTGATTTTTCCGCTGAAGACGACTCCGAACTCGTTCTTATAATCGTCGAGTTTGATGTCGATGAGATTGTCCGGAACGGGGCCTTCGCGGTGCGGTTTGAGCGTGGAGAAATCGGGCAGCTTGTCCCATTTGCCGAGATAGAGGGCGAACTTCAAATTTTTCAAACCCTGCCCCAGCGGCAGGACTTTCATTTTGCCGTTCATCGTCAGCGTGTGGCCCGGAAAGGTGCAGACGTACGGGTAATCGCCGGGTTTGTCGGGGGCAGTGAAGGTGAGTTCCTGCTTCTCGTGCGGATTGAGCATCTTCGAGTGCAGCCAGATGCGCTTGTCATCCGGCAACCAATTGCGCTTCAATGCCTCCTCGGGCTTCTCCATCTGCTTCATGGCCATTTCGGCCGTGTTGGTGCCAGGCTGGCAGAAGACGAGATTGTGCGGAAGATCATCGCCGTTTTCAAAGACGAGCTTCACCTGCTGACCCGGGCGCACCGTGAATTCATTCTCATCATACTTCATCTGCGCGGTCATGGTCTTGATGTGGATGACTTCATCCGGCCGCGCGGCGGCTGACTTGGCAGGCACTGCGGCCGATGGCGGCCTGGTGCCCTTGGCATCGGAATCGACACGCAGCGGGCGCAGCCAGATGTTGCGGTAGCGCACGGGATTGTTGTGATCCTGAAGTGCGAGATCGCCCTCCTGCGCAGCACTGTCAAACTCACGCAGATACTGCACAACGATGCCATTGTGGATGACCGTGAGCCTGGCCTTGCTGCCTGGCTTTGAGCGCTCGAAGAGGATGTCGTAAGCCTGCCATTCACCGGGTTTGCGACTGGCATTCACCATGGGTGGGAAGTGGCCGTAGAGGCCGGCGGCCTGACCATCGGGATAAGTGTCGTTTTGATAGGAATCCAGCACCTGAATCTCCGGAAAGCCGCCGATGAAGACGCCACTGTTTCCCCTGCCCTGACTGTTTCCAACCACTTCAGAGGGCGTGCGCCATTCGATGTGAAGTTGGTAGTCGCCTTTGAAACTCTCGCGCGTGCGGATGCCGCCTGCCTTCGGGGAGATTTCAGCGTAGCCATTCTCGATTTTCCAACGCGGCTTGTCATCGCCAGGCGGTGTGTCTTTGCGCGGGTCCGCCTTCCATTTGGAAAGATCCCTGCCATCAAAGAGCACGATGGCGTCAGAAGGCGGTGCCCCGGCCTTCTCCTGCGAACTGATGCCGGGCGGGGTGATCACCGGCGGGCGGGGCCGCTGCATGTCATGCGCGCGATAAACACCGCCGGGTGTCAGTGGCTGTTCCTTTTTGTCGGCGGCCTGGATCGTCAGACAGGCAGCGAGGGTGAGAGGCAGAAGAAGGCGCATGGAAAATTGGGGCCGCATGCAACGATTCACCGCCTCATTGTCTATCGGATTCTGCGACTCCGGCCGGCGTGTGAAGCCAAGTCACCAAAACTTCCCCTTGGCATCTGTCCAAGTCCGCTTCATTCTCCGCCCTGCAACCCAACGCATCTGGAGAGGTGGTCGAGTGGTTGATGGCTCCAGTCTTGAAAACTGGCGTGGCAGAAATGTCACCGTGGGTTCGAATCCCACCCTCTCCGCCACTCAACCCGCAAGCCCTTGAAACTGCGGCTCTCCTTATGAAATCAGGGAAGAACGGAACCAAACTGGGACACAACGACGGGACACCTTACCGGCCTGATTCCATTCCGACAGCCGCAATGTGAAGTTAGA
>CANJVS010000257.1 GCA_947477755.1 Verrucomicrobiaceae bacterium
CGAATGGCCGCTTTTGGCGATCAGCACGTCGAGCGCCTGGTCCAGAGCTTTGTCTTCCTTCGTTTTGGTTCTTCGCATGTCTTCCTGTCCTCGGGTTTGACCCTCCACACAAACTTTCTGACAGGCTCTCTCGGTTTGAAGCTTGATGCCAAGACCGGACTCATCACGGGCAAGCCGACGCTTGCCAAGACTTACACGATCACGCTCACGGCCACGAACAGCCTCGGCAGTACCAGCACGACAGACACCATTTTGATCGACACCCTTCCCGCCGGCGTGGATGGCGTCTACACAGGCACCGTGGAGCGTGAAGCGGATCTCAATCTCGGACTTGGCGGCCGGATTGACCTAACCATCACCTCCACAGGCACTTTCAGCGGCACCTTGGCACTTGGAACCATCAAGTACGCCTTCACTGGAGCGATGGACATTAGTGTGGACGTACCACCTGCACCGCCTGAGGCCACCGTCATCATCAAGCGTACCGGCACCCTCTTGCCACTGACGCTTAAATTCACCTTGGATACGCTAGCCAACCGCTTCGCCACCGCCAGCGTCACTGCCGGTTCACATAGCGCCGCCATCGAAGCCTGGCGTTTGGTTTGGAAAGCCACCGGCACGCCGCTGAATCTGGCCACGTCACTGCCGAAGCTCTTCACCTTTGCCCTGAAACCACCCGCATTGCCTGCCACCATGCCGCGCGGCGACGGCTATGGCTCCTTCACTCTGGGCAAGGATGGCAAACTCAGCATCACCGGCAAAGTCGCCGATGGTGAAACTTACACGTGCAGCAGCTTTGCCGGGCCACTCGGGGAGATCCCACTTTTTCAGACGCTCTACGTGCCCAATGGCTCACTGCTCGGCAAGCTCGACATTGATCTCACAGATACAGGCAACCTAAATTCCAACATCCTCGGCGGCACGGTCTCATGGATGCGCCCGGTCAATCCGTTGAAAACGGCCATCGTTTACAAAGGTGGTTTCGGGCCCGCCACACTGACCGCCGTTGGTGCTCTGTTCACTCCGCCAGGGACCAGCCTGATCCTCGGCCTTGTCACCCCGGATGTTGACAAAGCACGCTTCGTCTTCGCCGACGGCGGACTCGGATCCTCAGCCACCAGTCCCAACATCCTCTTTGACATTGGTGCTGGAAACAAGATCAAGATCCCCACCACAATCGCTGCCAATCCAGCGTTGGTGAAGCTCACCAGCATCTCACTCACCACGGGACTTTTCAGCGGCAGCTTCACGCTGCAGGACAATGATCCGCGCGCCGCATTCATCGGGAAAAAGGTAACCCGCACCGCGACCTTCAACGGCATCCTAACCAACGATGGAATGCACCCCATCGGTGCCGGTCACTTCCTTCTGCCCGAACTGCCCGGCGATGCTGCCCCCCTCGCCATGCCACCGATCCTCGCCACCACCCCGACGACCAGTCAGAAACTGTCCGGCTCGGTGCTGATGGAAAAGAATTAGCCTTTGCTAAAACCTTGGGCTGGCGAAAACGAACTTCGCCGAAGTTCACTGCCTGCCCATGCCGCCAGCGGGCCACCTCAAAAGGCTGCTCCACTTTGGGCTTCGGGGTTATAGAAACGAAAGGCTGCTAGAGCAGATTGAATCTTTTGTTCACAGCGGGTGATCAGTTCGCGGTTGGCGGCCACCAATGCCTGTTCGGTTTCCATCTCCGCCACGATGGCCAGCTGCATTGCTGGTGGAGGCAGAGGAATTTCGTACTCTTGGATAAAAGAGAGCGGCACCTTGTGCCATTCGCCTGTCCGAAACATTCTGATTTCGGCATAAAGCTGCTGAGCGGCCTGAAAAAGATAGGCCGGAATCAGCACCTTCTTCGATTTAGGATACAGCACGGCAATGTTTTGACTCGTGGTGCATGCAAACTTCAAAAGGCCCGTCTGGCCCATCGTTTTGCCTGTAAGCGCAATCAGCGTACTTTCTTTGGGAAACAGTTTGGTGCCAGAATTGGTTAGTCCGGCTTCAGTGATGAGCTCCTCAGCCCGCATCACCTCTCCGCCCTGACAGACCCGCGGGCCAACCCATGGGATATTGCCATTCCAATACAAGTCCACTGAGCGGCACGGCGTGGCCCCAGATTCAATCTCACAAAGCTCGCCAAGCGGCACCATGGGACAGCCGGGATGGATGGGTAGGTGAGGCTGGTAGTGATCGAGAACGGCGCGGGCACCAAGAATGACTTTTTGATATTCTTTAACCACAGCCGCAGTCTTGCGCGGCATCCCCTGTGGTAGAGAGATTTGATTTGGTTCTCCGCGATTCTGCTGGCCGCTCCGTAGGGTTAACATCGTGCCGGTCTTTTCTTTGGCATAGTCTCGGACAGTTGTGGCGTGGGAGTTGATGGAATCGGTGGACGATGTAGAACGGGGATCGTTCATGCAGCTAATTCAGTTTGGGGCATTGCCGGAGATCGTTTGAATGCAAAGCACACTAGAAATGCGCTGTCGCCACTCTACTTGGCAAGAGATTTATGACACACCGCGTGCCTCTGTTGGGGGCGTTTCCTATCAGGATCACTATTCCGTTTTCGTTTCTGGCGTTTATCTCCGACCATTGAGGATCACCGCGTTGAGCTTTTGCCGAATGGTCTCCACGTCAGGATCAGCAAAGGGAGTGTCCAGCGTCGTCACCGCATTGGTGTTACTGCTGGTGCCGCTGATGGCGGCTGCCAGTACCGCATTCGTCACCTCGCCGGGTGGGCCTTGGGGACCGGTGGCACCATCCACACCATTGGCACCGGGTATTCCCTGCGGGCCCGGCGGGCCACCGGGATCACCGGCGGGTCCTTGGGGACCGGGTTCGCCCTGCGGACCTTGGGAACCTTGCGGACCCGCAGGCACCGCATCGATCAGATCTTTGAGGCCATTGAGTTGCGCACGCATCTGCACCGCGTCGATCTCGGTGCCAGCTTGGGGGAGGTTGGGGTCGAACATAGGTGAAGGGTGAAGGTGAAGGGTGAAGGCGGAGCGGGAGAATGCTGGGGCATTCAGCCTTCCGCCTTCATTCTTGGCTTTTAGGGACTCACGGTGACACTGGCCACATCCGTCCACTCGCCGGACTCGGTGCTGTTGTCCCAGAAGCGCATTTTGTACTCGCGAACCTCAGGTTGGCCGGCCACCAGCAGCGGGCGCTCGTCCTGGTAGGGGCTGATCTCTGACACCGCCAGCAACTCCCATCCGCCTGTGCCGCGCTTGCTGTAAATGGCCACTGCCGTGTGGCCGAACTTCTTGTACCGCACCTTCACGCAGTGGCAGCCATCCCCACCTTCTGTTTTCAGGGTGAACTCCGGACGGGTATGCTGCGCCGTGTCTTCCTCGCCGATGATGCCAAGGTCCAGACCAATATCATCAGTGTAGCCAGGTAGGCCTTTGATTACCTGCACCAGCTTGAAGGTGCGGTCCAGAGCGCCGGGCAGGACCTCGGTGATGCCGACTGGCAGAGTGGGGAGCGCTGGCGCATTGTATGAGGTGAAGACAAAAGCCTCGCCTCCAGTGCCGGTGGACAGATTGATCAGCGCGGCGGTGCAGGCGGGGGCAAAGTCACGCACATTGCTGATCCACTCGCCCAGACCGTAGGCCAAGTAGCGGTTATCGGCCACCGCCGCGTTGATTTGGGCGGTAGTTAAGGGCAAGCCAGGTCCGTAGATCTGGAGTTTGGCAGCCAAGTTGGAATGCCATTCCGGGCGCTCTGGTACTAGGTTGGACAGGCATTCATCAAAGACTCGTCCTATGCAGGAGTGATCACCACCTTTACCGAGAACACCACAATGGGCATCCAAGTGACGGATGCTGATGCCAATATCACCGCCGGTGTGGATACCCTGACCGTGACAGTGACCAACATCACCACCGGTGAAATCGAAACGTTAATTCTCACTGAAACGGGGGGAGCTACAGGCGTGTTCCGCAACACCCTGGCCACCTCCTCCAGTACGGGGGCTGCTAACAATAACGGCACCCTGATGGTGCATGCTGCCGACCAAATCAAGGTGGACTACACCGACCCGCTTTATGGAATTGCCTTTGATAGTCCAGCCCACCCTGGAGTCGCCGGAGATGCGGACAGCAACATCGACACTGGCAATGCCAATACCGCCACCGCAAGCGTCACCGTGCCAACGCTGACCAAGACTCTCTATCTTTCCGACGACAGTCCTAACAATCTGGATCGCGTCATGCCGCCCGCTGGTGACGTCACCGCTGCCTCCACCGCATTGATCAATGCAGCTGCCGCCTCAACGGGTGTCCATGTCTCAGATGACTTCACCACAGGCACCTACACTGGCGGCACAGGTGGTTGGACCAGCGATTGGACGGAAATCGGCGAAAGTGACGGCACTGGCAACGGCCAAGTCCGAATGAGCGGCGGCTTCTTATACATGCGTAACACCACTTCAGGAAAAGGAATATCCCGCTCATTTCCCATTCTGCCTGCGGCCGGCAATTTGAGCTTTGAAATTCGAGATCGAGACACAACCAACCAATACGAAGACGCCGACTCGATTGATATTCAACAGAATGTTGGCGGTGTTTGGACTTCCGTGGGTACCCTCACAGGTCTTGACATCAGCACCACATTTTCCATTAAATCCTTCACGTTGTCCCAAAATGCGATTGGCATCAGAATCTTGCCAAATGCTGGTGGTAGCGACCGCGTCTACATCGATAATCTGGACCTCATCTCTGGGTACGCCACAACCGCCAATGCCACAGGCACAACCGATTATCCTGTCGGAACATCAACCCCTGCTGGGCAGACATTCTCGTTCACCAACTCTGGTAGTGTGGCTGACTCAATCAGTGTTA
>CANJVS010000258.1 GCA_947477755.1 Verrucomicrobiaceae bacterium
GGCACACCAACCGTGGATGTTCAGTTTCAAGTGCCCAACGTGATCCCTTTTGAAATCGAAAAAGCCTTTGATGCGCCGCTGCAACCTGCCGCTGATCCGGGCAATCCGGTGACGGCCGCCATCGTTGAGCTATCGAGACTGGAGATCTATCAGGGCGGCAAACTGATGGCGGCGATGCCCATGTCCATCGCGCGTCCCGACCTGCGCGGCCGCAGCACCTGGACCGTTCTGGATGTCATCCCGCGCCCGCGTCTGGCGACGAAGCAGGAGCCCAAGACCACCGCGAAACCAAAGGCCGCCAGCACCTTCACAACGCCACCCGTCACGGAAGTGGTGCTGCCTCCCGCCGCAGTGCTTGCCACTGAGCAGCACCTTGCCGCCGGTCCGAACAATCCGCTGGGCATTCTGTGGATCAATCTTGCCAAAGCCAAGACCACGCAACCGCTGCCCTACGGTCTGCATGGCACCAGCATCCCCGGCCGAATGAAATCGCAGGAGAGCCTCGGTGGACTGCGATTGGCCAACTGGGATATCGTGCGCGCCGTGCGGCTTCTGCCTGCGGGCACACCCTTGCAGTGGAAATAAGGCGGGCGCTCAAGCTCTGCTGGGGCAATCCGGCGATTGCGGTGGCTTGATCAACATTAGCTTGCACCTCTGTCCCTTTGCCATCGCGAAGCCTGCAATGGAAGCAAGGTGGGGGTTGGGTTTTCGCTGCTTCTCTGAGTTGGGAAGGATTAGAATTTTTCGGGCCGCATCACGCGCACGTCGGTTTCATAGGCGATCATGGCATAGGCGGGGAATAGCTCGCGGTGCAGGCGTTCGAGCACGGCTTCGGCGACGGCGGGCTTCACAATGACTCCGATCTGGACGTTGCCGGTTTCGACAATGTCCGCGCTGCGATCGCCCTGGCTGCCGCTTCCGCGCACGGAGAAGGCCGTGTGACCGTGGGCGCCGCAGTGGCGGAGGATTTCCACCACGCGCTCTTCAAGGAGAGCCTCAGAGATGATGGTGACGAGTTTCATGTTATGCAGGTTCATGGCTGGTGTTTAGGAGTGGAGATGTTTGGAGAGTTCAAAGAAGAGCGGCACGCCGACCGTGATGTTGAATGGGAAGGTGATGGCGAGCGCGGCGGTGAGCGAGTAGGTCGGATTGGCCTCGGGCAGGGAGAGCCGGACAGCGGCGGGTGCGGCGATGTAACTTGCGCTCGCAGCCAGCACCCCCAGCAGTGTGGAGCCGCCGGTGCTCAATCCCACCCAGGTGCCGAGCAGCACACCCAGGGAGCCGTGGATGAGCGGCGCCGTGATGCCGAAGACGAGGAGGAAGACACCCACCTTTTTCAAGTCACCGAGTCTGCGACCTGCGACCATGCCCATTTCGAGCAGGAAGAGCGCGAGCACACCCTGGAATGGTGTCACAAAGAAACCCTCGACCATGGTCATGCCGTTCTTGCCACTGACCGAGCCAATGAGCATCGCGCCGATAAGGAGCAGCACGCCTTTGCCGAGCACGGCGTCCCGCAGAGCATGGCGGATGCCCGCGTCGCCGAACGAGAGTTTGCCACCAAATGCACCTTTGCCCAGCATGACACCGACGATGATCGCGGGAGACTCCATCACCGCGAGGAAAGCCGAGGCATAGCTTTCATAGGGTTGATGGATGCTTTTGAGGAAGTTCGTCGCCGCGATGAAGGTCACCGCGCTGACGCTGCCATAGTGCGCGGCCACGGCTCCAGCATCAGCGACGCTGAATTTGCCGACCTTGCGCAGGACCGGGAAGGTCCAGAGCGGTATCAGCGCGCCGAGTGCCATTGCGGCGAGCGCGGGCAGCCACACGGCACCTATGCCCGCCTCGTTAATGGCGACACCACCTTTGAACCCGATGGCAATGAGAAGATAGATTGTCAGGGTGGTGTAGAGCGACTCGGGAATTTTGAGATCGCTCTTGGAGACAGCGGCAAAAATGCCGAGTGCGAAGAACAGGATGGCGGGACTGAGGAGATTGGATTGTATGGCGGTGAGGAGGTCCATGATAATGTGGGGGGTCAAAAATGGGTTCAGAGGTTTGGGCCGCCCTCCGGGGAACTCCGCGGATTCGGAGCGGCCCTGCGCTGAAGTGCCTGTCAAAGGGCGGCGGTTAGGCGCAAGCCTCTCAAGCCGCAGTCGTCACTCCTCTGCTTGTGAGCGCTGCTGCCGGGATGATGTGATGAGCGGATGATGTGTTCATGAGGTTGATGGTGCGGGCGTTTGTTGGTGCGGGCGTTTGTTGGTGTGATGGTCTTGTGAAACCGCACCATTCATCCCGATAAAACTTCATTCGCTCCAATACATGTTTTGCCATTTAACGTTCGTTTTGATAAATGCATAAACATGGCCTTTCTGAACTACCACCACCTCCGCTACTTCCGCGCCATCGCCACCGAGGGCAGTCTAACCAAGGCGGCGCAGCATCTGAAGCTTTCGCAGTCGGCGCTCAGTGTGCAGCTGCGCAGTTTGGAGGAAAGTCTGGGGCAGCTTCTGTTTGAGCGGAAGCACAAGGCGCTTGTGCTCACTGAGGCGGGTCGCATCGCGCTCGAGTATGCGGACTCCATCTTCCGCAGCGGCGAGGAGCTGACAGATCTGCTGCAAAACCGCGCCAAACGCAGCCGCAGCTTCCTCCGTGTCGGTGCGGCATCAAACCTGTCGCGCAATTTTCAGCTCAGCTTTTTGCGGCCGCTGATCACGCGTGATGATGTCGAGCTGATCATCCACTCCGGCACCTTGCGTGAGCTTTTGGCGCAACTGCAGACCCATACGCTCGATGTCGTGCTCTCCAATGTGCACGTGAAGCGTGATGCCGAGAGCGACTGGCGCAGTCACCTGCTCGACGAGCAGCCGGTGAGCATTGTCGGGCACAAAAAACGCGGCATGAAACCCTTCCGCTTTCCGGAAGATCTGCGCTCGACACCCATCGTGCTTCCCAGTCTCGAAAGCAGCATCCGCGTGGCCTTTGACATCCTCATGGATCAAACCGGTATCCGCCCCATCATCGCCGCCGAAGTCGATGACATGGCCATGCTCCGTCTCATGGCCCGCGAAACCAATGGTGTGACGCTGGTGCCTCCTGTCGTCGTCAAAGACGAACTGGAGAGCGGCTCGCTGGTCGAGCGCTACAAGTTCCCCCAGATCAAGGAAAGCTTCTATGCCATCACTCCGAGGCGGAGGTTTCCGAATCCAATTTTGAGTGAACTCTTCATCAGTGACAAAAAGAGCCGTTAAAAAAGGCGCACGCGATGAGAGATGGATCAGAGCAGCCGCAAAGAATTCGGAGCGATGAGATGTCACCGATCCAAGCGAAACCGATGAAAAGATGCCGGGCGGACAAAAAGAATTGAGGTGATCCTGACCTTCAGAAACTTCCCATGACGCTGGCGGCCTTGAATTCCAAGGCTTGGTGCCTGAGACAGGACTCGAACCTGCACTAGTTTCCCAACCAGATCCTAAGTCTGGCGCGTCTACCAATTCCGCCACTCAGGCATTGAGGGGTCGTCGGCTGCTATGGTTCCAGACTGTGGGCGAGCTGCAAATGGTTTGTCATGTTTGATGCAAACGGGAACCGCCGATAGCCGGTTTGCATCCATCATTGGAATTGGGACTGCTTCTCCATGCAGACTTGTCATGGCAGTGCTGATGTGAAGAATTGCTGCCATGAAATACATCCTCGCACTCGATCAGGGCACGACCAGCAGCCGTAGCATCGTGTTTGATCACACGGGCAGAGTGATCGCCTCAGCGCAGCGGGAGTTCACGCAGCATTATCCGAAACCGGGCTGGGTGGAGCATGATGCGGAGGAGATCTGGAGCACTCAACTGCGCACGGCGAGGGAGGTGCTGAAGAAGGCGAAGCTGAACGCGAAGGACATCGCCGCCATCGGCATCACGAACCAGCGGGAGACGACAGTGGCCTGGAACAGGACGACCGGGAAACCGGTGGGCAGGGCGATCGTATGGCAGGACCGGCGAACGGCGGGCTTTTGTGACAAACTGAAAGCGAAGGGCGCCGCGGCGATGATTCGCGCGAAGACCGGGCTGGTCATCGATGCCTATTTTTCGGCAACGAAGATGCACTGGTTCCTCCAGCATGTGCCGGAAGCCAAAAAGTTGGCAAAAACGGGAGAACTCGCCTTTGGCACCATCGACAGCTGGCTGCTGTGGAATCTGACAGGGGGAAAGGTGCATGCCACGGATGTGAGCAATGCCTCGCGCACCATGCTCATGGATCTTGGCCAGGGTGTCTGGGACAAGGAGTTGCTGAAGCTCTTTGGCGTGCCTGCTTCGGCCTTGCCGGAGGTGAAGCCTTCCAGCGGTGTGTTTGGCCAGACGGCGCTGTTTGGCGGCAGCATCCCCATCGCCGGAATCGCCGGTGATCAACAGGCGGCGTTGTTTGGTCAGGTCTGCACGAAACCGGGCATGGTGAAGAACACGTATGGCACCGGCTGCTTCATGCTGATGCACACGGGGACGAAGCGGATCGAATCGAAGAACCATCTGCTGACCACAGTGGCGTGGCAGCTCCGCGGAGGTGAGCTGGAGTATGCAGTGGAGGGCAGTGTTTTCATCGCCGGAGCCGTGGTGCAATGGCTGCGTGACGGATTGGGCATCATCAAAAAATCCTCCGAAATCGAAGCTCTTGCCGGGCAGGTTTCCGACACGGGCGGGGTGTATCTTGTACCTGCGTTTTCCGGGCTCGGCGCCCCGCATTGGGATCAGCACGCGCGTGGTTTGATCTGTGGCATGACGCGTGGAACGACAAAGGCCCACATCGCAAGAGCTGCGCTGGAGGGCATCGCCTATCAGGTCA
>CANJVS010000259.1 GCA_947477755.1 Verrucomicrobiaceae bacterium
CTATTTTTAACTTTCATGATCTGAACTTTGAAGTTTACGTTTATTGCGATGCGTGGATATGGTTCCGGTATCAAACAAATAGCCAAACTCAAATTCTAAACTTGGTTGCCGCAAAATATCCCCTTAGTTATCCATCGTTGTATATACCAAGGCTTCACATATTCTACCTACTTGAATGAACCGTGACATAACAATAGATTAATCACGTAGGTGGATAAGGAAAATAGATGCGATCAAATGCGTCGGCTGAGTAATCTAAAAACCGGAATTGAGAGCTCCTGGTTGCGAACGGAGTGATTCAATCTCAACCGCCATGAACCTTCCAGATTCATTCACGTAGTGAGTGAGCCTTTTTGGTGGCTCGAAATACTTCAATTTCAGGCTCTCAACCCGTTCCTAAAAACACCTTGATAGGAAGATAGCTGACGGTGTCCAGAGTGATGCTCGCGCTACATGGA
Organism: Verrucomicrobiaceae bacterium; assembly: GCA_947477755.1. Taxonomy (GTDB): domain Bacteria; phylum Verrucomicrobiota; class Verrucomicrobiia; order Verrucomicrobiales; family Verrucomicrobiaceae; genus Prosthecobacter. The sequence goes on from CANJVS010000259.1 coordinate 459, forward strand.
GCGCGGACGCAGGCGCAGCACTTCGGCGGCCGCAGCAGGGCTCGGATTCATTTTCAATGATTCCATGTAATCCTCAAAATTCTGATCGTCTTGCGGTGAAAGGGAGCGCTGATCGGGAGTGGTCAGGAGCCAGCGTGCCCAGCGCAAGGCGGTGGCCTCAACTCCAACAGCATTTTTGGGAATGGCATCGGCGGCCCGCTGCTGATCTTCAAGGGTGAGTGACTGGGTTTTCCCCTCTGAAGTGAGACGGCGGCGGGCTATGCCCTCGGCAAGATCGAGGAACCAGAGGGGTAACTGCAAAGACTCGGGCGGCATGGGCAGGGAAAACCAGCCTTCTTTCGCCACTCGAAAGATGAGCTGTTTACCGGCCTCTGCGAGATGGACCTGATCAATGCCGGAGCCAACGTGGATGGCGGGCGAGAGGCAGTTCCCAAACGCGGTCTCCCAGACACGAATCTGGCCGTCATCCGTGACGGTAACGAGCCGCTTCCCATCCGGTGTCATGGCAAGCGCGCTGACAAAATTTTCCGGACGAATGACGATGCCCGTGCTGCTGCCAGTGGCGACATCCCATAGTCGGACCTCCTGATCCCGGCCGGAGGTGGCGAGCAGACGACCATCATCCGACAGAGCCACGGCACCCACGGCGGGAGAGTGCTGAATCATGGGGCCGGTAGGCAGTCCGGAGTCCGGATTGATGACTCTCACATGACCTTCCGCGTCTGCCGTGGCAACGAATGAGCGGGAGGCATTCCAACCGGTGGCGGCAGCTTTTTTCAGCATGTCTGGCGCGTCCCTGACCGGTGGAGGCCCCTGACGATATTCCTCTTCAGGCGCGGCAAGGAAACGGCGGGTAACCATGCGCCGGTGGGTGCTCCAAACCTGCACATGCGCGTCATAGCGCGGTGCAATGGCGAGCAAGGAGCAGTCCGAACTGGCGCTGGCCTTTGAAAGGCCGTGCTGAAGCCGGTGCCGAGCCTTTTCGCCCGTCTGCGTATCCCAGACCTGCAACTCGCCATGCCGTGAGACGGTGGCCAGGATGTCCCGCCCGGATGATCTCTGCATGAGCATGATCTCACCATCATTTCCCTGCGCCGGGAAGCGCGGCCGGCCCCGGCTCATGTCCCAGGTGTGGAGGTAGCCGCTGCCGTCCCCGGCGATCAGGTTGGTGGCATCGACATTGAAGCTGAGATTGGTGACTGCTGAAGGATGCTGCAAGTCCGGCACGATCTCCTTCAGCATGCGGTAATTGAGCACATGCACCTCACCCGTGTAGAGGCCGATGGCGACCATCTCCTTGTCCCGGTGCAAGGCCAGCGCGCCGACGCCCTCTTCGACCTGGATGCTGTCGCCAACCGGACGGCCGGTGGCCACGTCCCAAACGCTAACAATGCCTTTGGTTAGGCCCCGGCCCTCAACCACGGCATTGCTGGCGCTGGCGATGATGGTGCCCAGGTTGTCGAAGTTGAGGCTTGTGATGGGTGTCCTCATGCCTGCTGGCGCTTTTTGCTGGAATGAAAAGCCAGGCCTGTCCGGCTGCCGCAAATCCCAGATCAGGATCGCACCATCATCCCCTCCGGCAGCCAGCATGTGCCCGTCCCCTGACAGGGCGAGGCAAAGCACGGACTGCGATGCCGAAACCTTACCTGCAGGCATGCGCAACCCCAGCAGCATGCTGGAGTCGTCCTTCAGCGCCCATCTCATGATTTGGCCGTCATCAAAGGCCAGATATACATGGTGTCCATCCCCGGAAACCTGAAGAGCCGTGACACGCACGCCAACCGGCATAGCATGATCCACCCGCTGGTTTGAGCTCATGTTCCACAGACTCAGAACATCCTGCGTGGAAGCCACGGCAAAGAGCTGGGGACTGCTGACGGCAAGCACGCGGCCCGTTTGCGGACTCAGCGCCACCAGCCGCGCCTCCGTGATGCCATCCGGCAGCGGCAACTCAGAAGTGATGGGCTGAATCAGATGCTCATACTCCAGCAGACTGAGCAGGTTGATGGCGGCGATCCCATTGTCCGGATCCGTGCGCAGAGCACGGCATAGCAGGGCCACGGAACTGACGTAGTCGGTCAACTCCGTGAGCTTTCCCGCCAAGCGCTCGTCCGAGACTGACGAGGCCTTTAAAGTGGCCATCCGGTTTTCTTCAGACTCAAAATACAGCGCGGTGCTGGTGATACCTCCCGCGAGCACGGCAAGCGCCACAGCCAGCCCTGCCGCCACGCCGGCACGATGCCGCCTAACAAACTTTCCAAACAAGTAACCGCGGCTCGGTGGAGTGGCCCGGACCGGCTCATCGTGCAGGTAGCGGCGCAAATCATCGGCCAGGTCATCCGCACTGCCATAACGGCGGGAAAGATCCTTCTCCAGCGCCTTCAGGATGATCCAATCCAAGTCACCTTTGAGCAGCGGCTCGCGTGAGGATGGACGGGGTGGATCCAGCTCCACCTGATCACGTAAAATCTGATGAAACGGCCTCTGCGCCATGTCGATGTCAGAAATCAGCGGCTTCCCGGTAAGCAACTCCAGAAGAATGGAGCCAAGCGCATAAACATCCGACCGGATGTCCACATGTGAACTGCCGCGCTCGATCTGCTCAGGACTGATGTAACCGGGCGTTCCAACAAGCTGATCCATACCCGTGGCCAAAGTTTGGCTCACCTCCTTATGCTGCAATACCTTCGCGATACCAAAGTCGATGATTTTTGGAACTGCCACACCATCGTCGTCCATGACCATCACATTGGAAGGCTTCAAGTCGCGATGGATGATCCCTTTTTGATGCGCGTGATTCACCGCCAGGCAGACGGTGAGGAAAAGCTCAATCCGCTGCGGAATCGAGAGTCCCTTCTTTTTTGCGTAACTGGTGATGGAGCACCCGCGCACCAGTTCCATGACGAAGTAGGGCTGGCCGCGCTCTGTCTCGCCAGCATCCAGCACTCGCGAGATGTTCGGGTGCTCCATGCGCGCCAGGGTCTGACGCTCCGTGGCGAAGCGGGAGATCACCTGCCGAGTGTCCATGCCCGCCTTGAGAATCTTTACCGCCACCAGGCGGTGAATCGGCTGGATCTGCTCTGCCTTGTAGACGAGACCAAAACCACCTTCGCCCAGCTTTTCCAGCAAATGGAATTTGCCATCGATCCAGCCGTCATTGTCCTTCAATAAATCCTTGGAGCGCACCTTCACACCCTCAGTAAGACGATCCTTCACCCCATCGACAGCCAATGGCTGGCCGACTTGAGTCGCGCTAGATGATTCAGAAGCTGGTACAGGATCAGTCACAATCTGTGTCAGATGCCTAAAACCACGCGCCAAGCTTTAATGCAATCTTCTTCATTTTGTAAAAGTCGCAGTATGTTGTGCATGTTGCATAATCCTATATCTCTGGTTTGCTCAACACAAGTCCATGCGCCACCCTTTTCTCCTCCTAGCCGCTCTACTAGGCCTTCTGCCAGCCTGCTCAAGTTTAAAAAAGGACCCCAAGGTTATCATTACAGTCTTTTCTCAAGGAAACGAGATGGACAGCCCCAAGACCATCTTCAAGCGTTCCATTGCCGGGCGGGAACTCGTCTTTAAAGTCATCCCTGAATTCACTGACAAAACCGTCGTTGCCTTCCACCCGTTTGATGCGGAAGACGGAACTCATGGAGTGTCTTTGAAGCTCGATTTTAAAGGCACCAACTCTCTCGAACTGGTCACCCGCATGAAGCAGGGAGAGATCCTTCTGAGCATGGTGAATGGCACCGTCGTGGACTACGTCACCATCGACCGCGTTGTGGCGGATGGCATCTTCACCATCTGGCGTGGTCTGCCGGATGAACTGATCGCCGTGATGGAAAAGCAGTATCCGCGAATTCACGAGGTGACCTCCTCCTCTGAAATGCTCGACATGACACCGAGCACCGCAAAAGAGAAAAAAGATGTGCGCACGCGTGCCGGCAAGGCCGCCAAGGAAAAGGCCAAATCTGAAGCCGCCAAGGAAAAGGCGGACACCGGATTTGAACCCGAACTGCCAAAGGGTTCGGTAATCCCGTTGAGTGAGGCGTTAAAATCCAAACCCTGAGTTGACGCAAAGAGACCTTTAGCCAGACGCTAAAATTGCAGCCTGACACAGCGGATTGCTGAGGGAAATGGTCTCTCATCAACACAAGGCGCAAACCGTCAGTCAGGCAGAGGATCCCTGTGTGCTCACGACTGTTTAAAAAAACGTGGGTAAGGCCAGAATCTGCCAACAAGGCCATTTTGTCCGTGTGGTCCCTAAATACAAACCACTAAAGGCTCATGTAGTCCATATCACACGCAGCGCGCTTAGGATTAAGCAGAGGTCATTGCGCCAGCGTCTGAATGCTTATACATGGAGTAACCAATAA
>CANJVS010000260.1 GCA_947477755.1 Verrucomicrobiaceae bacterium
CGTGCCTACCAGTGGCGATGCCGTGACTGTCACGGCCAACGTGACACCAGCACCGACGACAAGCATCACCAGCGTAAACCTGACCTATGACACCGGTGTGCCCACGACGACTAACGTCTTCACTGAGACCATGGGCACCGCCGCCGCAGGTTTCACTACAGCCGCGAACAACGGCACCAACAATGCATGGACGGTCAACTTTGCCCTACCCCAACCGAATGGTCCTTTCAGCCTCACCACGGCGGCCAACCATGGCAGTGGCAATGTCTATGGACTGGAGATGAACCGTGGTACACCGAACCTCACGGACAACTACATCACCACAACCAACAACATCGACGCCTCAGGCGGAACGTCAGCGTCTATCGAGTTCTGGGTTGCGACGGCCAATCTCGGTGCCACCAACGGCTGGGCGTTCCAAACCTCCACCAACGGCACGACTTGGACCACGAGGACCACCACCCCAGCTTACACTGCCGGGACCAATCAAGCTTACACGCTCTACCACTACGATCTCAGCGCCGGTGAACGCGTGAGCACGCTGAAGCTGCGCTTCCAGTTCGCCGGCAACGGCCCGACCAATCCTGCTTCAAAGATTAGTCTCGATGACATCAAGGTCGTCACCACCAGCGGTTCTTCCACCGCAACACTCCCGATGACAGCAGGCAGCGGTGACAACTACACGGCAGCCATTCCGCTACAAGCCACCGGCACGACGGTGAGCTACAACATCCTCGCCACCGACTCGCTGTCCGGCGTGGATTACGTCAGCAGCAGCTACAGCGTTGTCACCGCCGCCCCAGCACTGACGGTCACGCCATCGACGCCATTCTCATCCACCGGCATCGCAGCGAGCGGAGCCTTCACACCATCCAGCGCCACCTACACCCTAACCAACAGTGGCACAAGATCAATGAACTGGACCGCCGCCAAAACCGCAACCTGGCTCAATCTCTCCTCCACGGGTGGAACCCTGGCCGCAGGCGCATCGGCCACCGTGACCGCCTCGATCAACACCGCAAACGCCAACGCCCTGAGCGCAGCGACCTACAGCGACACCATCAGTTTCAACAACACCAGCAACAGCGCCGGCAACACCACACGCGCAGCGAGCCTGATCATCGGCACCAATTCCATACCCGCCACCCCCGCACTGACCGCTCTGCCGGCCTACAGCCAGGGCAGTTCCAAAACCATCCGCTGGAACAGCAGCTTCGGCGCCACCAGTTACACCCTGCAAGTCGCGGCCAACTCCGGCTTCACCACGATCCTCTCTTCACAGACAGTCACCACGCCCAGCGTGACCCTCTCCAACCTCGCCAGCGGAGTGACCTACTACTACCGGGTTCTCGCCGCCAACAGCATTGGCTCGTCAGGCTACAGCAACACCGTCTCCAGCACCCAGGACGACGTCGCACCCGCGGTTGCCATCACTTCGCCATCGACAGCACAGACCACTGCGACGAACACCATCACACTCAGCGGCACCAGCAGTGACGCTTTATCAGGCATCAGCAAAGTCACCGTCAACGGCGTCACCGTGACGACCGGCAACGGCTTTGCCACATGGTCCATCAGCGTGCCGCTCGGCTTCGGCACCAACAGCATCACGGCACTCGCCATCGACAATGCCGGCAACACCAGCAGTTCCGCGCCTCTGATCGTCATCCTCACCACAGCGCAGACTTACAATCCATTGGTTATTCCCGACATCATCACCGGCACCACCTTCAATCTCGCGCTCAAGCCGCAGACCAAGCAGTTTCTCACCGGCACAGCGACCAACACCAATGCCTACAACGACATGCTCTACGGAGCGCCCACCCTCATCATGAACAAGGGTGACTGGGTGCAAATGCATGTCACCAACAATCTCTCCACCAACCCGGCCGACGCGACCAACGACGCCTTCACCACCACCACGCACTGGCATGGTTTCCATATCCCGGCGATCATGGACGGCGGACCGCATCAGACCATCCCCGCCACCAACACCTGGTCGCCTTCATGGACCGTCATGAACAACGCCGGCACGTATTGGTATCACCCGCACCTGCATTTGAAAACACAGGAACAGGTCAGCCGCGGAGCCGTCGGCATGATCATCATCCGCGATACCGGCGAAGCCGCGCTGGCCCTGCCGCGCACCTATGGTGTCGATGACATCCCGCTCGCGCTTGGCAGCCGCCGCTTCACCGCCAATCAAATCGTCACCGTGAACTCCGCGTATGGCGACACGATGCTCGTCAATGGCGTCATCAATCCGCAAGTCAGCCTGCCGAAGCAATACGTGCGCCTGCGCATCCTCAACGCCGAAATTGAGCGCAGCCTCAACCTGGGCTTCAGCGACAACCGCACCTTCTGGGTCATCGCCACCGACGGCGGCCTTGTCGATGCACCCGTCGCCACCACGCGCATCGTGATGGGGGTCGGTGAGCGTTACGAAATCCTCGTTGATCTCAGTGGCGACATCATTGGCACCTCCATTGACCTGAAGGCATACAACAGCAGCGCCTCTCTCGGCACACCTTTGTCCAACAGTTTCCCCGGCGTCGAGCCCGGCACCACTGGGCAATTTGGCAGCCTCTTGAACGCTGTCGATTTCAACATCCTGCACATCAACATCGCCGCACAAACCGCCAGCCCAATCCTCGCGCGCCCATCCTCACTCACCACCAACGCCCTGTGGACCGACGTAAACGTCACCAATCCAACCACACGCACGCTCAACATCACCGGCGGTGCACCGGGCCTCTTCTACTTCAATACCGACCAACTTTACAGCCCCACCGTCTTTAACCAGACCGTCAATTTCAATGCCGTCGAACGCTGGACCATCACCAACACCTCAGGCTTCAGTCACTCCTTCCACATCCATGACATCCAGTTCGCCCTCATCTCGCGGGTCAGCGCGGGAGCAGGCCCGGCCACGGTCACAGGCATTACGCCGTACGAAACCGGTTGGAAGGACACGCTCTACGTGCAGCGGAACTCCAGCGTGACCTTCATCGCCAAGTTTGATCACTTTGCCAGCAGCACGAACCCCTTCATGTATCACTGCCACTTCGCCAATCATGAGGACGAGGGTTTGATGGGACAGTTCATCGTGCAAAACAACGCCACAGAGGATCTCTCAATCGCCAACTTCGAGCGCACCTCGGCCACAGGGAACCTGATCAGCCTCGATTTCAAAACCACCCCGGGCACGACCTACGCGCTGCAATATTCGACGGATCTCAGCACCTGGGTGGATATTGATTCCGTAACGAGCGACGGTTCATCCGCCAATTTCACCGAGACCGACTCCAACCGGCTCGGCAGTGCCAAGGGCTTTTATCGCATCAAGGTGCCCACCGTCCCCTAACCATCAAGTCGTGCGATTGAAGCAACCGACATAAAATCTTTAGAAAACTCAGTGTCCATGATGACTGTGTGGTTCATCATCGCCAGCCATGAAACCCAGTGTCATCGCCACCGCCCTCATAGCCGCCTCACTTGGCTGGCTGGCCGCGCATTTCACCGGTAGTCTCTCCAAACCTTCCGGGGATTCCACCCGCAAAGTCCTGTTTTATCAAAGCCCCATGCATCCATGGGTGAAATCAAATCAACCAGGCAAGTGCACCATCTGCGGCATGGATCTCGTGCCCATTCATGAAGGCGACGCGGGTTTCGATCAAGTGACCTCCGGCATCGTCATGCTGCCGCAGGGCAGCCCGAACGTCGTCGGCGTGCAGACCAGCGAAGTCAGAAGGCAGCCACTGGTGCGGACACTGCGCATCGCGGGCATGATTGGTGAAGACATGTCACGTCACGGCATCATCAGCGCGCCGGTGGAAGGGCGCATTGATGGCCTCGCGATGAATCATGAAGGCCAGCAGGTCACACGGCGGCAACCGCTCGCCACCATGTTCAGCCGCACGCTGCTCAGCGTGGCAAATGACTACAACCTCGCACTCAAACAAAGTCCTGAATCCGCCCTGCTGGTGCAGCGTCGCCTGGAGCAATACGGCCTGGTCTGGGAGCAGATCAAATCAATCCCGCAGCGCCAGCCTGACGATCTTTATTTCGGCATCCTGTCGCCACTCACGGGTGTCATTGTGAAAAGCTACATCGCGGAGGGGGAGTATGTGAAGGAAGGCCAGAAGCTCTTCGAGATCGCTGATTTCACGAGGATGTGGTTCATGTTCAATGCGTCCGAACAGGATCTCCCGCTGCTTAAACTCGGCCAGATCGTGACGCTCACCGCCCCTCACCTGCCCGGGCAAACGCTGAAATCGCGCATCGCCGCGATCAGTCCCAATCTCGAAGCCATGACCCGCTCCGCCATGGTGCGTGTTGTGCTGGAAAATCCGGATCGCACCATCAAAAACAACACCTTTGCCGAGGGCACCATCGAACTCGAGGCGCCTGAAGTCATCGCCATTCCGCGCGCGGCTGTCCTCTGGCCCGGCAATGCACCGCGTGTCTTTGTTGAGATGGCCGCAGGCACCTATCAGCAGCGCAATATCAAGCTCGGTCGCTCAGGCGATGCGCTGTGGGAGATCCTTGACGGCCTCAAGGAAGGCGACCGCATCGTCACCAGCGGCAACATGCTCATCGACAGTCAGGCTCAGATCAATGCCCTGGCAACGCCTGCCGGTCCCGCACCCGTTGAGGCGTCATCCATGACCGGTGACAGCGCCGCGCTCACGGCCTGGTTCAAGGCGGTCGCCACACTCAATCTCGCTCTTGCCAGCGACGATCTCGCCGCTGCAAACGCCGCCTTGAAACACCTCTCCCCTGCCCCCAATGGCCTCGTCAAAACCGCAGCACCAGTCCC
>CANJVS010000261.1 GCA_947477755.1 Verrucomicrobiaceae bacterium
CCTCGTCAAAGGGTGGTTGAGTCACCCGGGCGCGCAGTTGATCGAGGCTGTAGGCCGGTGGTGTCAGATGGCCGATGAAAAGCAGATCGTTAGGCCCGGTGACCCAGGTTTCAAGATGAGGAAACACCGTGGAGAGCGTGGCATAGACCTGATGGATGGCATGGGAATCCACTTCATAACCCTGCAGCCATTGGGCAAACAATCCGCCCGCTGCGAGCCGCCCTTTGACAGCGTGATAAAACTCCTGCGTGAACAGCGTCGCGACTCCGGCGCGGTAGGGATTGGATGGTTCCGACACGATCAGATCATAGCTGGATCCTTGCACCAGCAGGGCTTCGCGCGCATCGCCGATGATCAGCCTGACGTTTTTTCTGGTCATCACGTCGCGGTTCACTGGCGCGAACTGCTCACGGGCGAGACCGGACATGCCGGGCTCAAGCTCCGCCACGTCCACCTGTTTCATGTCAGGCACAGCGGCCAGCCAGCCAGCGGTGGAGCCGGTGCCCAGGCCGACGACGAATGCACTGCGCGGTCCCTGATGCAGCATCGCGGGCAGCAGGCCAAGCATCACCTGCGTATCGGCATCGCCAAAAGCGGAGCCGTCGGATTTTCCATTCACATAAAGGCAGTAGCCCTCATTGCTGGTGACGGCGGCGACACTGGCTTCACGGCCTTCAAACTGCTGAGCGACTTTCCAGCGGCTGGCATTCAGCCAGGCGCGCAGTCCGTTGACTGAATCAGGCAGCGGCTCGACCCGGCCATAACCAATGGCTTTGTGCCGCCAGGCGGCGGTTGGCCCCATGGGCATGATCATCAGGCACAGGATGCTGGTCCAGAGCGTGATCAACAGCAGCCATCCGCGGCGGGCGGCCTGCATCGCGGCGCTCAGACTGAGCAGCAGAGTCAGCACCACCACCAGACGCCATGCGCCGGGTGCGGTGAGCCATGGCAGTAGCAGGAACCCTCCCGCCAGCGAGCCCGTGATGGCTCCGAGAGTGTTGGCTGCGTAAGCGTTTCCAGTGTGGCGGCCGGCATCGCGCGTACCAGATCCCAGCAGACCCACAAGCAATGGAAATTGCACACCTGCGATCAAGGCAGGGCCCAGCACCAGCAGGCTGGAGATCAAAGTCCACGAGTAGACCTGGCCGAAGAAACCCGATGCGCGCCACTGACTCAAATCGATGGCGAAGAGAGCGATGCGATCACCCAGCGCCCATGGAATAATCAAAAACAAGGCCTGCCATGCCGTGACCTGCGCCATTGATGCGAGCGACACGGCACCCGAACGCGAAGCCCAGGCTGCGCGATACAGCAGTCCGCCCAGTCCGATGCCCGCCAATGCCAGGGCCAGAATCAGACCAAAGCCATACACCGAACTTCCGAGCAGGGGTGCCAGCATGCGGAACCAGACGAGTTCGCTGAGAAAAAAGGTGAACCCCGTGATGCCGGCGGCCAGATAGATGAAACGCGGCGGCGCCTTGGCTGGTGAAGGAACGGTCGAGGCCGTGAACCGGGTTGCCGGTGCCGATTTGTGTGACGCCCACCAGGCCACCGCACCGATGAGGAGATTGACGCCGGCCGCAGCCATCACGGTTCTGTGAATGCCCCAGTGCTCAAGCAGCCAGAAGGTGCTCAGCAGCACGCCAGCCAGGGCGCCGAGCGTGTTGATGCCATAAAGCACCCCAAGTCTTCCGCGCTGCTGATCTTGATCCGTTTCCACCCACTTGAAGGCGGCGGGCAGACTGCCGCCCATCAGCAGGCAGGCTGGAGCCAGCACCACGGTGGCTAACAACAACTGCAGCAACGTGGCCGGCCATTGCCCCAGGGCGGCGATGCCGCCCGTGCCGAGATACAGAGTCCGCACAATGCCCAGCAGGAGCGGCGTGAGCAAGGCGGCCACACCCGCTCCAAGTTCGATGAAGGCATAGAGCCGCAACGGATTCACACACCTCTCCACCCTGCGTCCAAACAGGGCACTGCCGGCTCCCATCATGCCCATGAAGATCGCCAGCACCGCCGCCGTGGCAGGTGTGGCACCACCAAACACCAGCCGGAACTCCCGCAACCACGCCATTTGATAGACAAGTGCGCACGCCCCAGAAAAGCCGAGCAGAGTCGCTGGAAAGAGCAGGCGTGGGGAAGGGGGCATGGTCCCTCCATCAAGACGCATGAAGAATTGAGTGTCCAGTCGCGAAAAATCAGAGATCGAATGAGCTACAGATGAGTGAACCTAGGTTCCATTCATTGCGCCTCTGCCTATTGACTCCTTTGCGGTAAAAAAAAGCCAACCGCAGGCGCCCTCACCCCACCGGCGTGGCCCAGTGCTCGCGATACTGGCGTTGCAAAAGCTTCGAGGTGTCGGCATCGCCGATGAATTGCTCTTTTGCCGGATCGAACACGAGGGCGCGGCGGGTGCGGGCGGCGATGTTGCCGAGGTGGCAGAGGGCGGTGGAAAGATGGTTGATGGTGATGTCGGCGTTTAGTTTGGCACCCGTGCGGATGGCGTCGAAAAAGTTGGCGTGATGCGCGGCAAGGTCGGGGCCCGAGGCTGGCTTGATGTCCTCGATCAGTTTGTTTCTCCTGCCGTAGATCTGCCAGCCCCTGGCCTTGCCGCCGATGACCATGCCTTCGGTGCCATACCAGGCGCAGCCGTTTTCGTGACCTTCCTGAACATAGGGGGACCAGTCGCGCTGCTCGTAGATGAGCTGTTTGGTTTTGCCTGCGATGTCGTATTCAAAGCCGCAATACAGCGTGTCGGGCCACTCCTGGTCATCATCGAAAAACAGTTTGCTGCCCTGGCTGATGATGCGGTCTGGGTGCTGCTTCACTCCGAGACCCCAGCGCGCGATGTCGATGTCATGCACGCCATCGTTTCCGAAATCACCGGCACCGAAGTGATGAAACCAGCGCCAGTGGCCGGGATGATAGGTGCTCTTAAATGGCACCTTGGGCACCGGACCGAGCCAGAGTTCGTAATCGAGATTGGGCGGCGGTTCACTGTCCGGTTTGTGTCCCTGGTTCGCCCTGAGCTGGCTGTTCCAGGCCTTTGCCACGAGGATGTCACCGATGATGCCACTGCGAAGTTTTTCGACGATGCCGATGATGTGCGCCGTGCTGCGGCTTTGTGTGCCGACCTGCATGACGACTTTGTTTTTGGCCGCCGCCTCGATCATGAGTCGTCCCTCGCGCAGATTGTGCGAGCAGGGTTTTTCCACATACACATGCTTGCCTGAGTTTGCCGCCAGGATTGCTCCCGGTGCATGCCAGTGATCCGGAGTGGCCATCAGCACGGCCTGCACGGCCTTGTCATCAAACACACGCCGCATGTCACTCACGACCTTGGGTGTCTGGCCGGTGAGTTCGTGAATGGTTTTTGCCGCGGTCTCCGCACGCTTTGAATCGGCATCACAGACCCATGAGTAAATCACATCGCTGCGCTTGCACATCGTCTTGAGATGATTGGTTCCCATCCCTCCAGGTCCTATGAAGGCCAGATTGATCTTGTCTGAACTTCCTGAGGCTTTGAGAATCGCCGGTGCAGCGAATGAAGCTGTTGCGAGCGCTGTGCGGCTGACGAACTGACGGCGTGAGATCGTGTTCATGATGGTGAGTGGCGGGATTTCAAAGACCCATACGCACAGCTCCCCCGGCACCTTCCGGCATAAAGCCTCATGAAAGCCCGGGACGGCATCTCCCGTAGCGGTCTCATGCACCGAATTTTTGCCTGCCTTCTTGCCATCTCATTTCTTCACGCAGCCGATCCTGTCCCGCTGTTCATCGAAGGTTATGCCGGTCAGCGAAGCGTTGCGCAGGGGGAGGCTATCCCTGTCCATGTCAGCACCACGGCGGCGAAGTTTGAGATCGAGGTCGCCCGGCTCGGCACCAAGCGTGAGGTCATGTGGAAAAAAAGCGACGTGCCAGGCCAGGCCCACCCCGTGCCTGAGGATTCATCCGCGAACGGCTGCCGCTGGCCGGAGAGCGTGAGCGTGCCGGTGGGTGCCGAGTGGAAGTCCGGTTACTACGAGATCGTGTTCCGGGCGGCCGATGCCGGTGGCAAGTGGACGCATCGCGGACGGCGCACCGCCGAGAGCAGCGCATGGTTCATTGTTCGGCAGGCCAAGCCGGGCTCCACCTCCAAGATCCTGCTTCAGCTTTGCACCAACACCTACAACGCTTACAACAACTGGGGCGGCTTCTCCGTGTATGCCTACAACAGCGTGTCGAACAATCAGGGACACCGCGCCAGTTTTGAAAGACCCGGTCCCTCACAATTCGGCCGGTGGGAGCTGCCCTTTGTGCAGTGGGCTGAGGCCAATGGTTATGCACTGGAATTCGCTGCCAATGACGATCTTGAATTCCGGCCTGAGATTCTCGAAAACTACAAACTCGTTCTCAGTGTCGGCCATGATGAATACTGGTCCGGACCGATGCGCGATCATCTGGAAGGATGGATCGGCAAGGGCGGCAATGTGGCCTTCTTCAGTGGCAACACCTGCTGCTGGCAGGTGCGCAGCGAGGACAAGGGCCGCGCCTTCACCTGCACCAAGCAGAACTACCATCTTGATCCCGTCTTCCAAACCCGTGACTTCAAGACACTCAGCACCGCGTGGAGTCATCACCTGCTGAAGCGTCCGGAGAACGAACTCACCGGCGTGGGTTTCCTCTGGGGTGGTTACATGCGCAGCCATGGCCAGTTCATGGATGGCGATGCCTCATTCATCGTGCACCGTCCCGATCACTGGATCTATGAAGGCACCGGCCTCAAGCGCGGCGACCGCTTCGGTGCCAAGGACACCATTGTTGGTTATGAATGCGAC
>CANJVS010000262.1 GCA_947477755.1 Verrucomicrobiaceae bacterium
GGCGGGGTCTTCCGTCTTTTTTTTCCAGGCCTGCTGCGCCAGGATGCCAAAGACGAAACCAATGCCCAGGCAAAACCCGATGAGCAGCGTCATCAGGCAACCGGCTTTGAAGCGACGTGAAATCATCATGGCAGGAAAAGTTGCGGTGAAAGCGGTGCATCGACCCATGTCGGCGTTAGTGACACGACATCCAGCTGCCAGACGACAAGCGCCGCGCTGACACAGAACAGAACCGCAGAGGTGAGCACCGCACGCAGCCCGAGCGCGGCAAACAGATCCGCCCAGGACTCGACGGGCGTTTCTTGAAATTGCGCCACGATGCGTGTGGCAAAGCCGAATGGCAGCTCAGACGCGATGTCCGAATGCGTGTGGCGGGCTGATGTTGCAAGGGTTTGCCAGCGTTGATGGAAGTCATTCATGGTGATCAAAAATCTGACATGTTCAGTTCACGCGCAATCAGCCGCAGTTTGTGCCTTGCCCGCATGGCGCGCATCTTGACCATGGGTCTCGTCCAGCCGGTCATCTGCGCGATCTCCTGTGTGCTGCGCTCTTCCAGATCGAGCAGCGTGAGCACCAGTCGATCCGGAGGTGAAAGCAGCGCGAGCAACCGAGTCACCACAGCCTTGGCATCCAAGGCGTATTCGGAAGGCTGCTCGGCCTGCCGGTTTAACAAATAATCCAACCACTCCGTCTCTCCCTCGCTCAAATCGGCCATGCGCCACTCGGGCCGGGATTTCTCGGCGCGCAGGGCGTCCAGACACGTGCGCACAGTGAGACGGCTGACCCAGTGTTCGAAGGGGATGCCTTCCCTTTCCACGTAGCTGTTGAGCTTTTGCAGCAGCTTCAAAAACACATCCTGCATCAGATCCTCCTCGCTCTCGCGCCGTGGCAGGTGATTCCGAACCATGCGCCGCACCAATGGATGCAGATGACCGATCAGCGCATGTGCCGACGCCATGTCCCCAGCGCGCACGCGCTGAAGGCAGTCCCGTACATCGAAGCTTTCGGTAATCACAACGGACAGAGTTTATGGGAAGGAGAGGACACACTGCCAGAACAACGCACGGCAAGGGTAGTCGGTAACACACCAATTGCACCCGGGGGTTTCCGCTTCGCCGGGGTTGCCTCAGACCGGCAAACCCGTTCCTTCAGTGTGGCACCGAGCGCGGGCTGACAAGAAAGCTCGGGATGCGGGCTTTTTCTGTTACCCAGGCTGTGCCGGATCGTTTACCTGAGAGCCATGCCCCGTTTCCTTTCGATCCTGTTCATCACACTGCTCAGTCTCACCTCTTCAGGGCGGTCGGGCCCCGCAGCCCCAGCTGGGTTCATCGCTCTGCGCGATCTCGACTATGCAGGTCTGAATCATCCGCGCCAGAAGCTTGACCTTTATCTGCCCGAGAAACCCGCAGACAAGCCGCTGCCACTGATTGTGTACATTCACGGCGGCGGATGGGAGGCAGGCGACAAGACGGACACGGGACTCCTGTTTGAACTCATCAAAAACGGTGGCTGGGCTGGTGCCTCCTTCGGCTACCGTCTGTCACAGGATCAGAAATGGCCTGCGCAGATTCACGATGTGAAAGCCGCGCTCCGCTGGCTCGGTGCTCATGCGCAGGACCATGGCATTGACCCTGCCCGCATCGGCCTCATTGGCATCTCCGCCGGTGGTCACTTGGTGAGTCTTCTCGGAACCAGTCAGGGTGTCCCCGAATTGGAAGGCAAGGTCGGCAAAGCGGGAAGCTCGCCAAAGATAGCCTGCGTCGTCAATTTTTGCGGCCCGGCAAACTTCATCTCCTTTCCCGGCAAAGGCAGCATCATCGATCCTGAAAAGCCGGGAACGGCGATATCCAAGCTCTTCGGAGGCCCCATGAGTCAGCATCTGGCGGAAGCCACTGCGGCCTCTCCCATCACGTATGTGAGCAAGGATGATCCGCCCTTCATGCATATCCATGGGACGTCCGACAATCTTGTCCCCTATTCTCAAGCTCAGGAATTTGATGCCGCACTCGGACAGGCGGGCGTGCCAAGCATCCTGCTGACCGGAGAGGGCGGACCTCATGTGTTTTTCTCCAGGGATCTGCTCAAGAAGGTTGGCACCTTTTTTGATGACATCCTGCGGCGGTCGAGAGCCCCCGGGGTTCCCGAAGGCCCTGTAGCCATCAAGTGAATGACTCAACGACTGCTCATCATCGGAGGCGGACTCGCCGGCACGGCGCTGGCGTGGCATCTGCATGAGCGCGGCGTGTCTTTTCTCATCGTGGATCGTGATGAGCCTCTGACCTCATCCAAGGTCGCCGCAGGTCTCGTGGCACCCATCACCGGACTGCGCCTGACCCTGAACTGGCGCTACGACACACTGTATCCAGAGGCGCTGAAGTTTTACCGGGACAAGGAACTCAAACTCAGTGCACGTTTTTACCATGAGCTGCCGATCGTGCAGTTGTTGCGCGATGACCAGGCCGTCATGCAATGGCAAAGACGGTGCGGGCAGCCTGACGTTCAACCCTATTTGAATGCTGCCGCGCAGCAGCCTTTGGTGAACGACTCGATTTTTACAAATTCTCACGGCGGCTTCGAGCAACAGCATTGCGGCTGGCTGAACACGGCTGAGTTTTTGGCAGCCAGCCAGCGCTACTTTGAAAGCCTGGGCTGCTGGCAGCGCGGTGAAATTTCCCTGAATCATTCCCATCAATCATCCGGACCGGTTCTCTGGAACGGCCAGTCATTCACCAGCGCCGTTTTCTGCACCGGCTGGGAGGCGGCCCGGCAACCATGGTTTGACTGGGTGCCTTTTCGCAATGGTCGCGGCACCGTGCTGCAAGTCACCGCCGGCACCGGTGGCGAATCGCGGATCATCAATCGCGGCTGCTGGCTGCTCCCGCGTGGCGATGGCACGCTGCGCGTGGGTCCCACTTATGAGTTCGATTTTGATCAGCCCCACACGCCCGGACAGGAAGCTGTCGCGGAGCTGGAAACGAAGCTTCGATCACTGCTGAAGAGTCCCTGCCGGATCACCGGATCACAAACGGGCGTGCGTCCGATCATCCAGCATCGTCAAGCGCTTATCGGCCGCCATCCCGTGCGGCCGCAGATTGCATTTCTGAATGGTCTCGGCTCCAAAGGAGTGCTGCGTGCGCCATGGCTGGCGCGGCAGCTCGTGGAGCATTTGATGGAGGACAGGGCCATCGAACCCGGGCTGGATGTGGCGGGAAATCTTTAGCCGATCAACAACTCCACCGGGCAGTGATCCGATCCATGCACCTCATCACGAATGGTGCAGCTTTTCAGCGCGGGGCGCAGGGTGCCTGAGGCTAACCAATAATCAAGGCGCCAGCCAATGTTCTTCGATCTGGCATCCGGCGTGCGCTGGGTCCACCAGGTGTAGCGGCCTGGCCCCTGGTCGAACTCGCGGAAGACATCCAGAAAGCCTGCATCCAGATGCCGAGTGAAACTGTCCCGCTCTTCATCACTGAAGCCCGGGTTCATGCGGTTGGATTTCGGGTTCGCCAGATCGATCTCCTGATGCGCGACATTCAAATCACCGCAGACAAGCACGGGCTTCTTCCTCTCCAGCCTCTTGATGAAGGCACGGAAAGCGTCGTCCCACTGCAGGCGATAGGGAAGCCGCGCCAGTTCTGCCTGCGAGTTCGGCGTGTAAACCGTGACCACGTAAAACTCGGCAAATTCGGTGGTGATCACCCGTCCCTCTCTATCATGATCCGCGCAGCCCATGCCGATCTCGTGACTCAGCCATGGCACGCGGCTGAGAATGCAGGTGCCTGAGTAGCCCTTCTTCTCGGCGCTGTTCCACACCGCCTGATACCCACCAAAAAAAGTCAGATCAACCTGCTCCTGCATCGCCTTGGTTTCCTGAAGGCAGATGACATCGGCACCGCTATTAATCAGATATTCGCGCAGTCCTTTATTGAGTGAGGCGCGGATGCCGTTGACGTTCCAGGTGGTGAGTTTCATGGGTGCCCAGCCAAGCGCGGCAGTACTTGATGTCGAGTTTTGTTTGCAGCCATACAGGCGGTGAAATCAGTGATTTTTTTAAGTCCTCCGCGTGAAACCACGCCACTCCGAAAAATCAATCCAGCTGGCAGCACATAATATGCGCAATCTCTGACAAGAGGCGTGGATCAACGTGAACGATTCCTGCTATAAATGGCCTCCATGGACCATCATCCTCTCCCCCACCAACGCCGGTGGTTGCGCCATTTCGGCATCACAGCCTGCGCAGCCGTATCATTCATCAGCGCCGCTCACGCGGGCACTCCAGTTCTCTCCGCGAAGGCTCCCCTCGCGCCCGTCGAAGCTGTCGATTGGAAGAACCACACCATCGCCCCCGTGACGAATCCAATCTTCTTCGAGGATGCCGTGATCCGCTCTGAGATCCGACCCATCTTTGTTCATCATACCATTGATGACGGCTTCCTCGGTGGAGGCAGCGCCCAGCTCTATGCGCTGCAAATCCGCTATGCGGTCACGGATCGGCTGGCCATCATCGCCAATCAGGACGGGTACATGAAAATCCACAACAACGCCATCGCCAACCCCGAGGGCTGGATGGATCTGGCGCTTGGTTTCAAATACGCGGTGATTGATGACAAAGAGAACAACTTCATCCTCACGCCGGGTTTGACCTTTCACATCCCCTCTGGCGAGCGTGACATATTCCAAGGTCGTGGGGGTGGCGAGTTCAATCCCTTCGTCTCCTTCCAGAAAGGCTATGGAGACTTCCATCTCTCCGGCAATCTGGGCGTGCGCATCCCCGTGACTTCGAACGAGCAGAACACGGTGGCTCATTAC
>CANJVS010000263.1 GCA_947477755.1 Verrucomicrobiaceae bacterium
CGATCCCTCCAATGCACTCTTCATGCGGCGAACTCCCCAGCGTCTGGAGGGTGAGGCCATTCGCGATTCCATGCTCGCTGTCAGCGGCTTGCTTGATGAGACGATGTTCGGTCCCGGCACGCGCGATGAAAACAGCAGGCGCCGCAGCATTTACTTCACCATCAAGCGCAGCCTGCTGATCGGCAGCATGGTCGCCTTTGATCTGCCTGAGCCGCTGGTCAGCCAGGGCACCCGGCCGACCACCACGGTTGCTCCGCAGGCTCTCATTTTAATGAACAGCCCACAGGTCCGCGCCTGGGCCGAGGGGCTGGCCAAACGCGTCACCAGTGCCGGCGATGCCAAACAAAAAGTGACAAATGCCTACATGCTCTGTTTCAGCCGCCCACCCAATGCTGACGAGCTTTCCCGGGGCACCGCTTTTCTCCAGCAAGGAGGCGAGCTGGCCGACTATTGCCAGGTGCTCCTGGGTTTGAATGAATTCGTTTACGTGAACTGACTCAGCCAAAAAACGTCATGAAATTTCGCGTGATTTGGTCAACGAGGAACATGTGGATGTAGAAGCAAGATTCGATGCCACGATTCGATTCCATACTTTTGCAGGTAAGGGGTCGATTCCTGAAAAGCAATGGGTCCAGTTAAGAATCGACTCCTGACGCACTCCTCACGCCATTCTACTCCCTGTTTCCCCACTCATTCCCCGGCAAAATAGAATTGGTTGCTTACTATAACACGGTTCAATAAAGCCCATTTGGGCTATTGCGTAAAGTCCC
This sequence comes from Verrucomicrobiaceae bacterium, assembly GCA_947477755.1. Taxonomy (GTDB): domain Bacteria; phylum Verrucomicrobiota; class Verrucomicrobiia; order Verrucomicrobiales; family Verrucomicrobiaceae; genus Prosthecobacter. The sequence continues at coordinate 771 of CANJVS010000263.1, forward strand.
TCCGAATTCGGTTACAACGCCCTGAATGAGTTGAAAACTACCGCATGCGTTGGCGCACACTTGCCGCCGTCTTTTGTGGTGCATTGGCATCCCGCTCGGCAGCCCTCGGGGAATCTATATCTCTGGCCTATGATCGTACCGGGAACCTCGTAACGACGCAGATATCCGCTGCTGCCACAGCCCCGATGATCACCAGTGAGCCCTTTAGCCAATTGGGTTCCACCAACGATACCGCCACCTTCTCGGTGAACGTGGATAGCTCCTCTCCCGTTACCTATCAATGGATGTTCAATGGTGCCGTGATCAACGGTGCTACTTCAGACAGTTTCATGCTGGATCACGCCTCGACCGGCGGCGAGGGCTTCTACACGGTAGTGGTGACGAATGCGCAGGGATCAGTGACGAGTGCTCCCTACCACTTGTTCTTCGGCTCAACGCTCGGCCGGGCCGCAAACCAGCCGAGCTTGATCTGGCAATCGGGTGGAGGAAGCCCTTGGGAACCGCAGACGACGGTCACGCACGATGCCTCCGAAGCGGTGATGAGCGGAGCACTCTCTGGCCCTGGGAGCACCTGGCTGGAAACCTCCATGACTGTCCCTTTGTACAACAAGCTGCGGTTTTGGTGGAAGATCTCCGCTGCTGAAGGCGGTGCGCTGCGTCTCATCGTGAATGGCAAGGATGTCCTGACGCTGACCGGTGAGCAGGACTGGCAGCAGGTGGAAGTGAGTCTCCCGGTGGATACGGTCATTCAATCCCTCCGCTGGCAGTTCGATAAAACCTCTGCCGGCGCAGGCGCTGCCGACAAAGCCTGGGTGGACCAGATCGAAACCTTCACGCCCCTGGCAGACATCGGAGTTCAAGATTCGCAGGGGACTCAAGTGAATGACGGTGGAACCACGGTGGACATTGGTTTCGCGGCGATCAGCATCAACAGCGTATTCTATGATTTCAGCGGCAATTTCGCGGACCAGTTCGAAGTGCAATCCGTGCTGCCCGAAGCGGTGGTGACGCAATCCGGCGGCACGCTAAACTACCACACGCTCTCCACCACGGCACCCGTGGCGGAAACCAATGCGGCCTACCGGCACAAGACCTTCCAGCCGAGCTTCAATCAATCGTGGATGGTTGAGGTAAACGTTTACTTGCCGCAGAGTTTGGCGGCGGGCCTGCCGCTCAGCCCGGTAGCAGGAGACTGGTTTGCAGAGGCGGAATTGGGAGTGATGTTTGACCGCAGTGACGGCAGCCAGTTTATGCTTGCGTCATTTTTGGGCGTTGAAAGCGATGGAGGTGGTCCGATCTCACGCAGGTATGAGACCGACTACAACGAAATCCTCCCTAACGGCACGCTGATTGACCGTAATCTGCCGTTTGGTCCTCGGCCTAGCACGGACGAAACGGTGGTGCTACGGTTCTCTTTTAATGCGAGCACCAAGCTGCTTACTGCGGAGAGCGGCACGGAAATCCTGGCGGCCCTCGATCTGTCCGAAGGCAAGGAATGGGGCATGGGAAACGGTGACCATTTTCGAATGCTCACCGGTTTCGATTCAGGCGGATGGGCCATCCCGCCGGCCAACCCTATTTCCGTCGATAGTTTCCGAGCGATGCTGACCTCACCATCCAGTCCCAAGACTTACACCATCACCAACACGGGGGAGGGACTGCTCTCAGATCTGCGAGTTACCTAGGATGGCGTGAACGCCACAGACTTCACGCTGGGCGTCTTGGAGATGACGGAACTAGCACCGGGCGCGAGCACCACATTCACAGTGACCTTTACTCCGAGTTCTCTGGGTTCTCGCCATGCCGCTCTGCACATTGAAAGCAATGTGGCTGGATCCGCCAATCCGTTCGATATCAATGTGACCGGGACTGGACTCAAGGCCGCTGAAAACTGGCGGCAAACACACTTCGGCAGCACCGCCAACAGCGGCAATGCGGCGGATGGTTTCGATTACGATAAGGACGGACTGCCCAACTTGATTGAGTGGGCCTGCAACCTGAATCCGACGACCGCGAGCTCAATGCCTGCCTATGCCGTGCGTAACGGCACGGACTTTGAGTTCACTTACACGCGCAGCGTGGCCGCATTGAATGCGGGGACCGTGTTCACGGTGGAATGGAGTGACACGCTGGTGGGCAATGACTGGCATACGACCGGGGTGGCGGAAGTAGTCCAATCGAATAACGGCACGGTGCAGCAGGTGAAGGCCACCTTGCCGACGGGTATTTTGGGGCATCGCTTTGTGCACCTGAAGGTGACGGCTGCACCGTGAACCCCTCTGAGCCCCGGGCTGTGGGATGAGTGTTCGTGTGCCACCTTCAAAATCCGACACAAGATTCGCACAAATCCGCACAGTCGAATGGCGTATAAAGACGCATGAAAGACATGAACACACACTCACCTTTCTCCCGACGTCACTTCCTGCAACATGCCGGTGGCGGCTTTGGCATGCTGGCTGCCGCCGCTCTGCTTGATCGCGAGGGTTACGCCGCCGGTTCACTCAACCCTTTCGCACCGAAGCGCCCGATGCATGCCGGAAAGGCAAAGTCGATCATCTGGATCTTTGCCAATGGCGGCCCGTCACAAGTGGATACCTGGGATTACAAGCCGGAGCTCCAGAAACGCGATGGAAAAGCGCTGGAGGGTTTTGATCCCAAGACCGGTTTCTTTCCAGGATCCGTGGGACCGCTGATGGCATCACCTTTTGCATGGAAGCAGCATGGGCAGAGCGGCACCTGGGCCAGTGAGCTGTTTCCCAAGACCGCCATGCATGTCGACAAGATGGCCTTCATCCACTCCTGCTGGACGGGCTCGAACAATCATTCGCCCGCGCTCTTCATGATGAACACCGGTGCGACGCGCATGGGCTATCCCTGTGTCGGTTCATGGGTGAATTACGGCCTCGGCAGCGAGAGCGATTCGCTGCCGTCCTTTGTCGTGATGAGCGATCCGCTCAATCGCGGCCTGCCCAAGGGAAGCGCAGCAAACTGGGGCGCGGGTTTCCTGCCGAGCATCTATCAAGGCACCTGGTTGAAACCGAAAGGCGATCCCATCGACAACCTTACGGTTCCGGCGTCGCTCACCCCGAAGCGTCAGCGCGCCCAGCTGGATCTCCTGGCCAATCTCAACCGCAGCGCGCTCGCCCGGTCGCCCATCGAGAGCGAGCTGAATGCGCGGATCGAGAGCTTCGAGCTTGCCTACCGCATGCAGACTGCCGCGCCGGAGGCCTTTGATGTCAAAAGCGAGCCGGAACACATCCAGAAGCTCTATGGTCTGAACGAAAAACACTGCGGCCATTTCGCCGCACAATGCCTCACCGCACGGCGCATGGTTGAACGCGGCGTGCGCTTCATTCAGATTTACTCAGGCGGCATGGAGAATCAGCAGAGTTGGGACGGTCACAACGACATCGCCGGTAATCATCGTGGCTTCGCTCTGGAAAGTGATCAGCCGGTCGCCGCTCTCATCGCCGATCTGGAACAGCGCGGGTTGCTCGATCAAACGCTCATCGTCTGGGGCGGTGAATTTGGTCGTCTTCCGATCTCGCAAAAATCTGCCAAACCGGGCCGCGATCACAACCCACATGCCTTCACCGTATGGATGTGCGGAGGCGGAGTCAAAGGCGGTTACCATCATGGTGAGAGCGATGAAATCGGCTTCAAAGCCGCCGTGGACAAAGTCAGCGTCCACGATCTCCACGCCACGATTCTCGCCGCGGCAGGACTGGATCACGAGCGACTCACCTTCAAATTCCAGGGCCTCGATCAGCGACTCACCGGCGTGGAGAATCCAAAGGTGGTGAGCAAAATATTTGCGTGAGACGCATCACTTCCGTCGCAACCGCACTGCCCGCACATCCGCCAGTTCCTGCTTCAGCGCGCCTTCGGGCCGCATGAGCAGTGATTGCACGCCGGCCTTGAGCTGGATTGTTCCTGCCGACTGTTCTTTGAAGCTCTCGTAACCGCCGGTCGATTGCACCACGCCTTTCACGCTGGTGTTAGCGCTCTCGATCACATAGGCATCGCCAGCGGAGGC
>CANJVS010000264.1 GCA_947477755.1 Verrucomicrobiaceae bacterium
AAGCCCGCCATCAAGAGCGATTTCTACACGGCCGATCAGCAGGCGATGATCCGCAGCATCTTCGAGGGCATCACCGCCCCGCAATGGCACGAGCGCTTCGACAAGCAGCTTGATGACGACATCGGCGGTTTCGGCAACAAGCAGGGTATCGCCATCTTTGGCCAGCCCGGCAGCGGCAAGTTTGAGTTCGTGCTCAGCAGCCGTCACATGACCCTGCGCTGTGATGGTGACAGTTCGGAGCATGTGGCCTTCGGCGGCCCGATTCTTTATGCTCATGAAGGCGATGCCCTGCATGAGAAACCCGGTCATCCGCACAACGTCTTCTGGCACCAGGCGCTGGAGGCTAACAAACTTTATCATGTTCTCGACGCGGAGCATCAGGCGCTCGCCCTCGTCACGCAGGGCATGCCGACCGAGGAACTCGTGGGTTTCAGGGGAAGGGAAGGCAAGTTTCCCGGCTGTCCCGTGTCCAAATTCGCCGCCGATCAGAAGGCCGAACTCCAGCGCATTCTCAATCACATGTTGGAGCCCTTCCGCACATCCGATCAAAACGAAGCCATGAAATGCCTCACCGCACAGGGCGGGCTCGATCATTGCAGCCTCGCTTTCTACAAAGAGGGCGATCTCGGCAATGACGGTGTTTACGACAACTGGCGCATCGAAGGCCCCTCCTTCGTCTGGTACTTCCGCGGCACTCCGCACGTCCACGTCTGGATCAACGTCGCCGATGACGCGTCCGTGAAACTGAACTCCTATCAGAACTCGATCATGTGACGGGATGCCTCAGTCGTAGGACGAGTGTGGCCATAGCCCGCCCGTCCATTGGCATGCGGGAACACCCGGCATCTCGATCAACCTTGATTTGGTTATTCTTGGATGCTTTGCTTGCTCCATGAAGTCTGTGATGACGTGCCAGGCTTTTGGTTTGCAAGATACAGACGTGGTGCCGCCCGGTTGCAATTCACTCCCCCAGCCTCTCCCGATACACTGTCCGGGCATGCTCATACGCTGCGACGGCATCGGCGTGCTCCCTGGGATCAATGAGGGCTTCTTTTTGTGACCAGCATTGATCGACGCTTTTAAGGCACCATTCGAGACTGCGTTTTTCACGGATGGGTTTGTCGGCGACGATGATGAAGATCGGGTTGGTGTGCGAACTGGCGCGGATGCGGAGGGCGATCCAGCAGCTTTTGGTGATTGGCAGATCAAAGCTCAAATCACGTGTGGTGCCGTCAGCCTTGATGGTTTGTTTGGCGACGGATTCGCCATTCACGAGGAGTTCGACGGGGACTTCCCGCGAAGTGCCGATGCGGGCCCTTTCCAGATCCCAGAAGGGTTTTTGGCCGGCCGGAGCATTTTGGATTTCGGGATGAAGCTGGTCATCGAGTCGCGCTGCAGCTTTGACGCCGAGCTTGATGTTGGCGGGTTGGTCGAGGCGGAGTTCACTGCCGTTGACGCCGAGTTCGACCTCGTTGGCCTTGAAATCCATGAGGTGGCTCTTGCCATCGCTCACATAGGCGCGGCCGGCGCGAATGCCTTCACACCAGGCGTCATAATTGAGCCTGCCATCGAGCTTCACATAGGCGCGGCCCAGACCCACGCGCTCGCCGTAGATGCAGGGGAAGTCGGTTTCGCCGCTGATGCGTGTGCGGAAGCCGGCGTTGAGGGTGTGATACCAAATGTTCAGCTCCCAGGTGTGTGGCGTGTCGACCATGGACATGAAATCGACCGCTGGTACCAGCTTGCCATCCGGCCCCGGGACCTGGTGGGTGACGTCGACGATGTATTCGCAGGCACCGATGCCATTGAAGGGCGGCACGACGTAGTTTGGCAGTTCATCCGTGGCGGATAGGAGTCCGAGTTTGTATGGTTGTCCGCGTGCGGGATCGCCTTCAGCAAGCGGCTGCAGGCCCCAGCCGCTGTGAGCGGGGCCGGTGAGTGCTCCCTGTTTCTTCGCCCATTTCAGCGTGTTGAGGCAAAGCGTGGGCCAGTGCGCGGTGGAGTCGCCGCCGGGATACATTTGCTCCTTGAGTTTCAAGAGGCAGAGATGGCCGCTCTTGTGACTGCCGAAGCCGCTGACCTCGACATCATAACGCAGCAGGAAGGGGAAGCGCGATTCCTTGTCTTCGGTGCCGGTGAAGAACTGCTTTTGATAATCAAAACACGGTCCCCAGGTGAGGTTGGCGCCGATTTTCAAATCCTCACCCTGGCAATGCCGGGCCATGTCCGGTGCGTGAACGCCCATGGACGGTTGTGAGTAATGCGCACAGCCTGCCGCATGGATGTGATGATCGCCGCTCCACCACCCGAGCCTGGAAGGATCAATCCAGCGTCTCACCTGAAACTTCAGCGCCAGATCTTTGCCCGAAACGTTCACATGCCGTTGTTCTGGAAAAGATTCCGGCCCGCGGCGAAACGTGATGTCATAGTCACCATCGGGCAGTTTCAACACCTCGCCATCGCCGCGATACACCTGGGGGTGAAAAAAGAAATCCGGAGCCACGCGCTTGGCTTGAGACGGGTAAACACGACCTGCGGCATCTTTGATGAGCAGTTCGGCAACACATGGCTTCCCATTTTCATCCAGGATGCCGAGTTTTATCCGGCGCGCCGCCTGGCAGTCAAAGAGCAGGCTGACTTCATTGCGAAAGCCAAGATCCTGCGTGCCCTGGCCAGTGTCGAAGCTGAAGGTTGCATCACGTTTTCCGGCATCGCGGCTGTAGAGTTGGATGATGCGATATTCGACATCCAGGCCGCTGAGGTTGGCTTTCATTGGAGGTGCGTCGAACATTTCCCCATCCAGCCAGCGTGCCGCGAGCGATGGTTCACCGGGATCCTTTGGTTTCGCGCCGGGCATGACTGGCGGTGATCCCTTCACATAGGACTCCCTGGCCTGAGGACTGTCTGCTGCAAGCTTGGCCGTGACACCCGCTTCATTATCCACCCGCACCAGATACTGACGCCAGCCCGCTTCATCGAGCACTGGTTTCGCCGCGCCCGCAGCGACTTTGACTCGCTGCTCGGGCGTGATGGTGACGTTGAACAGCACGCGGGCATCAAGCACGGCTTGTGCTTTGGAAACCGATGCCGGATCGTTATCGCGAATGCAGGTTTTCAATGTCGAGAGTTCTTCGGCACTGAAGGGTGAACCAAGAAAGTTCATGGCATCGATCAGGCGTTGTGCCGCTGAGAGAAACGGCTGGGGCTCGGTCGCAAGGGCCCGATGAGGCCCGGTGAGCAGGAGTCCGGCGAGTGCGAAGAGTGTCGTCGTTTTCATCACAGACCAAACGAGACAAAGGCGGGCAATTCATCGAATCACCGGGAGGTGAAGAAAACTAAACAACGAAAGGCTTCTTTTCGGCATCGCCCATGTTAGACTGGTGCCATGAAATCCTTTGGCATCCTCCTGCCCGCCATGCTGATCCTGATGCAGGCCTGCACTGTTGATCCATCATCTTATCACGGGGAACGCCTGTCACAGGGCGGCACAAAGACAGATCGTGATGCCGGTTCTGCTGGCATGTATTCCATGGGCGGCACGAGCACCGCGAATCCTCCCATCAAACCGGGCGAGACATCCGCCGCTTACCGCGACAGACTTGAGCGCCAGCAGCGTGAAAGTCTGCCTGATGCCCAGGTGCTTTATCAAAACAGTTCATCGGATGCTTTTGGCCGAACCACCAATGCCGGCATCTATCAACAGCGTGGAGGTGTGATTCAGGAGACACACATCGGCAATCAGCGGGTGTATCCGGGGCAGTCAGTTTATCCGCCCGCCAGTTACAACGGCGTTGTTCAGCCAGGCTATGTGCCTTCAGGGACGGCGGCAGTTTATGATCCGGTGACAGGCCGGGTCATTCCAGTTCGCCGGCGTTGACAAACGGTTGTGGAAGCCCGTTCTACGTCCCATGAATGAACAACGCGACTGGTATGACACACCTCTTTATTACGACATCATCTTTGATGCCGACACGCCTAAGGAGGGTGCGTTCCTGGATGAGTTGCATGAGCGCTTTGGCCGCGGCGGCAAGTCCCGGCAGATGCTGGAGCCTGCGTGCGGGAGTGGCCGCCTGGTGCTTGAGATGGCGCGGCGTGGCTGGAGGGTCAGTGGCTTTGATGGCAATGAGCGGATGCTGGAGTTCGCTGAAGAACGGATGAAGAAGCCGGACTTGAAGGCGCGTCTGTGGTTTGACTGGATGCAGAGTTTTGAACCACGGGGGGTGCAGTCATTCGATTTCGCTCATTGCCTGGTCAGCACATTCAAATACCTGCTGACTGAAAAAGATGCCGTTGCCTGTCTTCAGCGTGTCGCCGCCGCGCTGAAACCCGGTGCCATCTTCGCTCTCGGGGTGCATTTGACGGATTACACAAACAGCAAAGAGGATCATGAACGCTGGGTGGCTGAGCGTGAAGGGATCCATGTCACCTGCAACACGCACACCTGGCCCGCCGACCGCCGCAGGAGAGTGGAGGACATCCGCACCCGCCTAACCATTTGCGATGATGGAAGGCGCCATGTGCAGGAGACGCGCTGGCAATTCCGCACCTACAATGCCGCTCAATTGCGCGCGCTGCTGCGCAAGGTGCCGGCCTTTGAACTCCTGGCCTGCTACGATTTCACTTATGACATCGAGGCACCACGGGAGCTGGATGACAGCTACTCTGACGTGGTACTGGTGCTCAAAAAGGGAACGGACTGATGTCGAACTTTTCCGAGTTCTTTGACTCGAAGTAGCCCGCGCTGATTTTGTCGCTGAAAAGGGCGACCCAGTTGCCGAAGGCATCGAGCGCGAGTTTGGTGT
>CANJVS010000265.1 GCA_947477755.1 Verrucomicrobiaceae bacterium
ATCCAGTCCTTCAGCCTTGCGCACGTTGCCTTCATTGCGCTGGACGATGGAGGTGGGGGAAAAGACCTCAACAAGTGCCTGCACGATGATGTCCTGACGCTGGGCCATGGCAAGCGTCAGGGTTTGCAGCACAAGGTGGTCGCCGTAGCGGTCCACGATCACGCCGGGGAGTCCATCGGATTCACTCCACACGACCCGGCAGAGGCTGGTATCCACGCCTGCATCGACCCGTGATTTCAGGGCGCGCTCGATGCGTCGTTTGAAAAAATCGAGATCCAGATCCTGGCGGCGATAAGAGAAAAGCCGTGCGCTGATCTGTGATTGCGGATTGTAAATGGCGCTGCCGATGGGTTTTCCACGCGCATCCTGAAGTTGCACCACATCACCCGGCTTTGGCTCACCGAAGCGGCCTTTGATTTCGGTGGCATAAACCCAGACATGACCGTGAAAAATGCGAGCGCGTGGTTGGATGGAGAGAGTTGGCATGGAGGCTGAGTAGAGGTGGTGTGAAAATGGGTGGTTTGGACAGTTGAGGAAGACGGCTCACGCGATTCCCCTTTGTCCTCAGTCTGGGGACTGGACTAATTGCGATGGGGCCGCTCGGTGGCAGCGCCTCCGCCGATGATTTCTCCTTCAGGCAGGTCATAGCCAACGACCTCGACCTCCCCGTGGCGGATTTTTTTCATGGCCATGGCCACGGAGATCCAGCGGAATTCTTCATTGTTATCGAGCAGCACCTTGAAGACCATGGTCAGCGGTACGGCCAGAAACATTCCTAGAGGACCCCAGAGCCAACCCCAAAAGATCACCGAAAGCACGACGACGAGAGGGGAGATTCCGAAGCGGTTTCCGAGCAGCGTCGGTTGCACGAAGTTGTCGAGGCAGAAGTTCACCATGATGTAGCCGAGGGCTACAAACATGGCGATTCCAGTGCCGTGCTGCACGAGGGCTTCAATGATGGCGGGAATGCTCGCCGCAGTGGATCCGACGGCAGGAATGTAGTTGAAAAGAAAGGCGAGAATGGCCCAGAGCAGGGGGTATTGCAGGTCGAGCATGTAGCACCAAATGCCAGCCAATAGGCCAGTCAGCGCGCTGATGAGTGTTTTCACGCTCAGGTATTTCTGTATGTCATTGGCACTGCGCAGCAGACCGCTGAAGTCGGGGCCGCCGGCAAGTTGAATGGCGTTCATTCGGCTTGAGGTGCCTTGAGCTTCCATGAGCACAAACATCATCAGGATGAGCACCATGATAAATCCAGCAAGCACCGTGGCCACGGTTCCAAAGGTCGAGCCAAGCATGGAACCGATGCTTGCCACCATGTCGTGTTGGGTGGCGTAGCTGATGATGCCGTTCCAATCGAAGAGATTCTCAATGCTGGCCCTCGCGCCTGCGGCCCCGTTGCTCTCAAGCCAGCCGGCGAGTTCATTCATGTTGCTCTGCAGGCCGCGCAGGTAGCGAGGCAGATCGCGGTTAAAGCTGATTAGCAATCGGACGGCGAGTGTGATCAAGCCGGCGAGAAATCCGAGATTCACCAGCATGGTAACGCCCAAAGCGAGCATGCTGGGCCAACGATGCCGCACCATCCAATTCAGCAGAGGGAAACTCAGCACGGCGAGAAAAAAAGCACAGGCGACTGGCACCAGGATGCCCGAGGCAGCCTTCATCCCGGCCAGCACCACAATGAGGCAGGCTAGAGTGATCATCATCTGGGAACTTTTTTTTCCCCAGTCCACGGTCTTTTCAGGATGTTCGAAGATTGACATCGTTTCTGTTCATTAAGGCTTGAGACAATGCAGTGGTATTGCAGAAAAACACCATGGTTTCTCTGCAAGTTCCAAGAAACCCGGAATTCAGCTCGAAGCATGCCACGCATTTCCCCTTGTTGCGTGATCATGAAATCATCGTATTCTCGCAATTCTATGATCCCTGTCGCCCGCCGCTCCACTCCCATGCCTTGGGTTCCACTGAGCCTCATTACTTGCGCCCTTGTGATGCGCTGGCTGAAACTGGAATCACCCGGGATGACACTGCTGCCCAATTTTTCCCCATGGATGGCCCTGGCTTTCACCGGCACTCTCGTTCTGCCACGTGCCTTGCCCTGGTTTGTCTGGCCTCTGGCGCTGTTGGGGATCAATCTGGCAGTGCTTGGAATCGCATCCGCCATGGATGTCCAAAGCATGACCATCTATGGCATGTATGCGGTGATTGCCTTTGTCGCCGCACACTTCCGTCAGCGTTTGAGTGTGGTTCAGGCTCTGCTCGGGGTTCTTCTCAGCAGCGCAGTGTTTTATCTCGTCACCAACACCGCTTCTTGGATCGTTGAACCCGCCTATGCTAAAAGTGTCTCCGGATGGTTGCAGGCGCTTACCACAGGGCTTCCGGGGTATGCACCCGCCTGGACTTTTTTCCGTGCCTCACTGCTAAGTGATCTGGGTTTTAGTTCGCTATTGATACTTGCCTTCAATGCGGAGGCCCGTTTCCGCGAACTTAGCCCGATGCCTTGGGCTGGTCCGGCAATCTTGACTGGCCATTGATTCAGCGGCCTATTTATAACCGGGGCATCCAAACAGCAAACAGGGATTTTTTGTCTTCACCGGTCCACCCCACTTTTTTCACGCTTTCCAAACATGAACGATAAAATGGACAAAATTGAAGATGATGGGCTGACCTACAAGGGGGTGGGTAATTTTTTTCGTATTGCGCTGTTTTTTGGAGTGCTGTTGGCGCTTTTTTTGGGATTGATTTTGGCTGGGACTTCCTGGTGGGTCATGCGCAGGACGGGGTCGGAATTTTGGGTGAAGTTTTTGGAGGAGAACTGCAATTGTCGATGTCAAATTGACGACACCAAGCTGAGCCTTTTTAGCAGTCCTGCGAAACTCATCTTCGAGGGAGTGAGGATCGCCCCGAGGGACACGGAGGTTGGCAAACCACTCAAGGAGCGCATTCCTCTCGCTGAAGGTGTCGCCCCCATTGTGATACCGCAGGTCGTGCTGGAGATTGAACTGGATAATCTTCTGAGTAAACAGTTGCTTATACACAGGCTGAAGATTTTAGCGCCAGAAATCAGGGAGCAGCAAGACGATCAGGGTCGGAGCACATTGTCCGCATTGTTCCAAAGGCCCGCAACAGGAGTGAGTGAATCCACTGCACCTCCGGTGAAGGCAGATGTCGTGCAATCTTTCCATGCTACGATGCCTGAACGTGAATATTTAAATTCAGTCTCACAAGCAAGTCATTCCGGATATAATTTTGGAGTCACCGAGGCATATCTGCATTCGGGGCATTTAATGATCATGAGCAAGGATGTCACCGTCCAGTTCACCGACTTGGATATTAAGTTGAATGGCATTGATGTGAATACAGATGATCTGGAAATCCACGATCGCATCCATGCCACCGTTCGCAGTCGAATTCAGGTTGGAGGGCAGGCGCGCATCGGTGGGGTAAAACGCCCGGCAGAACTGGCGGATCTCCAATTTAAGGCAGAGGGGGACATGGTTCCTTTTAGCCAGAAATCAGGAATTTGGGCACCAAGCACAACACTCAAACTGACTCTAAATCGAGGCTCCGTGCTTGCAGGCCACATCACAATGGGTGATGTCGCAGGCAAGGAGATCAAAAAACTTCAGGAATACGGTGTGGACTTGGCTCCTCTGCAGATCGGTGGAGCGCTATTGGAGCCGACTGTCATCAAGGGGGTCTTTGCTAATAATCGCCTCACACTTCTTTCGGAATCACGTTTTATTTTTCCTGAATACGAGGTGTTGATCGAAGAAAACTCGTGGATAAATGGCGTGCAGGACCAGCATGAAATGGACTTGCACCTCTCCTGCGGCGGTGCCCTTCAGGCACGGCTCAAACAAGGCGTAGCCAATGCTAAGTTGGGCGACGCTCTGTCCCATAGCGTGATCAATGCATTGTTAGACAGGCGGGGGCGGATGACTTTTGACATCGAATCCAAAGGCTCTCTTGACGATCCTCAGGTCCGGCCCAAGCTTGACCGCGTGCTCAAGAATCTGATTAGCGGCGAGAATCTGGGCAACTTGTTGCAGGGGTTGTTGAAGAAACTCTGATTCAGCGTTCCTCCACCCAGCTTGGAGCCGGGTAGCTGCCGAGTACTTTGACTGTGGCCCCCAGTGCCGTGAGTTCGCTGATCGTGGATTGCAGGGGTGCGTCTTCATGATGACCACTGATCTCTAGAAAGAAGCGGGCCTGCGTGCCGGTGGCATCACCAGGCACAGGACGGTTTTCAATCTGGCGGACGTTCACATTTTGTGCGGCGAAGACTTGCAGCACTTCCAGCAGAGCGCCCACTCGATCCCGCGCATGGACCATGAGCATGGTGTTGTCATGTCCGCTCGGGACTCCGCTGCGGTGGCCCAGGATGATGAACCGGGCACGTGATGCATATTCACGCGGGGTGGTGGCGATGACGCGCAATCCATGCAACTCGGCGCTGAGCGGCGTGCCAACCGCAGCAGCTCCGGCTTCGGTTTCTGCATGAGTGGCGGCGAGACTGGATGAGGCGCTCTCGATCAATTTCACGCCGGGGAATCTCTGCGTGAGCCAGGCCCGGCACGGTGCCAGCATCTGCGGATGACCGTAAATGCTGGTCAGTGGCACATCGGTTCCCTGAGCCATGACGATGGTCTCAACCTTCCACAAAATCTCGGCATAGATTTGCAATGGCGAATCAACCAGATGATCGAGCGTGTGATGCACCGCACCTTCCGCCGAATGTTCGATGGGCAGCACACCGTAGTCGAGCTGGCGTGACGCCACTTG
>CANJVS010000266.1 GCA_947477755.1 Verrucomicrobiaceae bacterium
ACGTCCTCATTCGGTCTCGTGATCGTGGCCGTGATGACTTTTCCAGGTCCAGCTTCGATCACCGGACAGGCGCGTTCTTCAATCACCTCGGCCCAGCCTTGGGCGTTCAGTTCCTCGAAGTCCACCCACACCTCACGTCGGCCCGCCACGCGGCGGCTGTGCTCGGCCATCCAGCCGACGGGACGCAGCAAGGTCACTTCCAGTTCCAGACTTTCAGCGAGGGCGTCCCGCAGGCTCACTTTGTAGCTACGCCATGTGGTGGGATCAACCTCTGTACGACTTGCCATCACGCTTTGCTCATTTCGCGGAGCGAGGTGGCTACTTTCTGGCGTGCTCACCCGCTGGCCGATGCACAGGGTTTCGATGGCTTGATGATCGCCTGTGCCGAGCGTGACACTTGTGCCCGGCAGGAAGCAGCCCGACTGCACCGCCGCCACCAGCCCCACACCGCCTGCGGCATGGTCCAGTGCGGCTACTACTGACTGAACTAAAAGTAATGCAGTCAGAACTGTGACCAAACACCTCTGAATTAAAAGTAGGCTATTATTGCTTCGAAGCATCGCTGTCTTTCAAACTCTTTAAGAGATCTGAAAACGAATTAGCAATCCAGAAAGTGTTATCGTCATCAGTTGACTGTGGGTAATGCCTGGCACTATCCCAATAGTAAATGGTCGCGTCTGAGAGATCCATCAAGATGGCGTTGCCACCAGGATCAAATCCAATCGGTATAAACCCCTCTGGAAGATCGCCTTCAAGTTCATTCATCCAATCTTCGAGGTCCTCCTTCTCACGACCCAAACCCAAAAAATGATCGATTAGCCCTTCACTATTGCAATCAGGAATAGAAAACAAGTCTTGCTCTGGAACACCTCCATTATGTTCAAGTAAAAATTGGCGATAATCGAGCGGAAGTCCAAATCTAATGGTTTGCTCAAAATTTAAAATATTGGACTCAGTAACAGGAGGCGCATTGGTTTTTTGAAACTTCATTTGTTAGCGCTTGCCTTTCTTTTTGACTGATACTCCACCTCGGTGTGTGAAGTTACGATGAACTTTGCTATCAACGGCTTGCATGGTAGTCCCATTTTCATGATGATGCCAAGATGTTCCGCTTGGTTTTGAATCTCCGTTTGCCTTTGTCGCATCACGAAAATCAGATGTTCTGTTTCCTTTCTGCTGAATTTCAACCTCAGCTTTGACATGACCACCTGCTTTAAAGTCTGGGTGCCCATTTGGGTAAGGCACCTTATTTCCTGCCTTGTCAGTGTATGTCCAATTCGTATCAACTTGCCCGCCATTGGCTACCCATTTTTCAGGATTCGGGGAATTCAACGGTTTGGACTTCTGCGTGTCCGTCGGAGCTTTGGCCCCTGAACCTCCATCCGTCATCACCGCCGCCACCAGCCCCACACCGCCTGCGGCATGGTCCAGTGCGGCAGCGGCCACGCCTTCTCCAGCGGGTTTGCCCTCCAGCACGTTGCTCACCACCTGCGCTCCCGCTCCCGTCGTCGCATCCACGGCGGCTCCGCCCAGCGCTTTGAGCGCTTTGTTGGCTCCGCAGCCAATCGCCTTGCCCATGCCCGCTCCAAGGCCACCGCTGGCGGCTCCCACCGCCGCATCTTTGAGCACCTGCCCGCCATCCACCGTGCCGTGACTCACGAGCTGCCCCGTCGCACTGGCGGCCGCTCCGCCTGCAGCCCCCGCCAGGGTCGGGTTGCCGGTAGCCGCCAAGGTCCCGCCCGTCACCGCACCACCCACCGCTGCACTGGCGTAATCCGACGCGCTGCTCACTTTCCCCGCGATGCAGTCGCTCACGATCTGCGACCCCACGCCCCACAGTGCTCCAATCCCCGCCCTTCGGCGCGTACAAGCCATCCGCAGTCTGCGGATAGACCACGCCCCGGTCCCGTGCCGGTGCCGCCGCCGATTGAAGGTGGATTCACGAAGGTTCTCGAAACCTGCTTCAAACCGGAGGAGCATGTCTCCATCGCCCCTGCCACGGAGGACGAAGATGGCGGCATCATTCCCAAGCGCGGAGTCAGTCTCTCCGTGCGTGACTGGCTCAAAAAGGTGCAGGAGAAAGGAGGCATTGAACGGTGCTTCTCCACGCCACTCGGGTTGTTCAGCCAACCTTACTATCCGGCGAATGCCACTTTTGGATTTGATGTTAACAATCTTATTCCGCAAAAAGAAGGCAGTCTCTCGAGCATCACCCACAGCCGCAGCGTCGCTCCAGCCACGCAGTATTCCAAACACACCTATGGTTATGATCTCTCCGGGAGGCTTACAAACTGGATCGAAGAGGCCAGCGGCGTCACCTACCCAACGTACGGCAGCTTTGAATACAACAGCTCGGACGAGCTGACCGGTCAGGCCAACCGCTATTCACCGACCGGATCTGTGTTTGAACAACGCCAGTGGAACTACGATGCTGCGGGCAACTGGCTCTCCACCGGAGACGGCACCACTCTTTCCATGCGCACTCAGGATCTCTATCTGAACAAGCTTACCCGCATCGGCGGTGCAGGCCGCATGATGTTGGAGGGGCATGTGAGCGAGTTTGCTACCGTGACCGTCAATGTCTATCAGGGCCCGCAGGGCAGGCAGGCCGTGCTGATGAGCGATCCAGCCGGGGGCTACAACTTCCATGTCGAGGTGGATCTCAAGCAGGGGACCAATTTTATCACGCTCATCGCCCAAGACTTGGACGGGCAGCAGACGACGCGGCAGTACTCCTACAGCGCCGCCGGGCTGAGCCGTGGCTTCTCCAACTCATCAACGCATCTCAGCAGCGATTATGACGCCAGCTATGCCACGGTGCGGCAGTTTGAGTATGATGCGAAGAACCGGCTCAAGACGGTGACGGTGAGCGGCACGACCTGGGAGTGGGACTACGACTACCAGGACCGGCGGGTGCGTGAGTGGCAGTATGCCGCCGGTGGCACGAAGCCAGCGTGGCCAGCCAAGCTGTTCATCTGGGATGGCACGGAACTGGTGCAGGAGCGCAACGTGACGAGCGCTACCAACTACACGGCAGGCGGCACGGTGAGCCGGACGCATTACTATGGCGGGTTTGTGGACGGGACAAAGAATTACCAGACCACGACCGACCACCTCGGGAACGTGCGGGAAGTGATCGCGGCCAATGCGGCGGCAGGAACGCTCGGCAGCGTGGTGGCGCGCTACGACTACAGCGCCTACCAGAAGCCGGTGAAGGTGAGCGGCACGACGGTGAACGCGAGCCTGCTGATCAACAGCCGCTACTACCACCACGAAGCCAGCGGCCTGGAACTGGCGCTGTATCGTGCGTATGACCCTGAGCTGGGGAGGTGGCTGTCTGAAGACCCGATTGGCGAAGCGGGAGGCCTGAATCTGTATGGGTATGTGGGTAACTCGCCTCTCATGGCGGTCGATCCGCTGGGGCTGGATTGGATCGAATATACTGGACGAACAATATCTTGGTATGCTGGAAGAACTGGAGATCGCTCTCGCTCCCTTTCTTCTGGCGCCGCGGCATCAGGTCATTTTGGACATCAGCGGCCAAGTGAGTGCGGTACTGAGGGCGGTGGACCAACTCCGCCCGGTGCCTATTCTATTGATCTAAAGCCTAGCCCTAACAGGGTTGCTGGCACGGTGGGTTCGGGAAGGTTTCCAGATAGTCTTGCATCTGGAAACGGTGTGCAACAGGTGCCAGCAAGCACAACAACAAACAATTATCGGAGAGCATGGGGCACTTGGAGAGCACGCTTGAATCCAAAATCAGGCACAGACACAAAAGACAGAGACAACTTTTATTTGCATAACTCACACAAGGACGAGACGTCAGGTTGCGTTGAAACGCCTGACAATTTTGAAGGCCTTCTGAGAGCATATAAGGCGGCAGGAAACAAAAGTATTGATGTAATCATTAATTACACCGGTCCAACAACAGGACCCTTTCCATGAATCTACATATGTTAGCTAAGTTCTCCATTCTCATCGCCATTGCATTCTTGATCGAATCTGTGCTAGTAGCGCAGAAAGATAGTGGGCAAGGCGGCACTTCAACTTCCACCTTGCTTGATGTGGAGGGTCTGCGCAGCGAATACACCCCTTCAGATGAGATAGTGTTTAGAGTATTGAACACATCGGACAAAGAAGTTGGAGTCGTCTTGACGATTCAATTTTTTGGCAATGGTAAGTGGTACGATGCCATTCCCTTCCTTGGGGGGAAGAAAGAAGAAATGTATCAAAAGGTTGAACATTTTAAGCCAAAATCATCAAAGTCATTTATTGTGAATACTCGATCCGACCCTCTGCCTTTCTGGAACTTTCCAGGAATGAGGAGAGTTGTTTTTTTTCCTTTCGGCGAAATTGAGCCAAGAGAACTCAAAAGGTTTAACGTGGTAAAGAAGTGAACGTAGCGCCATCACGCTTACTCCTATCGAAGCCTGCCGTGAACAACGCCAGTGGAACTACGATGCTGCGGGCAACTGGCTCTCCACCGGAGACGGCACCACCCTTTCCATGCGCACTCAGGATCTCTATCTGAACAAGCTTACCCGCATCGGCGGTGCGGGCCGCATGATGCTGACCTCCGTCGCCGCAAGCAAGCCCTGCAAACCACGCCTCCCGCCGTTTATGCTCTGGTGTTACGGCGCTGATGGCACCGCGTTGTAAGCGTCACCGCAATGACCATGGGAATGAACTTGGAATGGGGCGCGTGGGGAGTCAGGGATGTCCGACGTTATGGACAACCAACTCACGATTTTGAAACGGGACGCACGCGGTCGTGTGCGCAGCAC
>CANJVS010000267.1 GCA_947477755.1 Verrucomicrobiaceae bacterium
CATCAGCCGCACTGTCGTGGTGGCCTATGTCACCGGCGCGGCGGTGCTCATCATCACCAACCAGCTTGCCCACATCATGGGCGTCGGGATGCTGGTCCGGCTTGGAGACGGCACGACCTCTCAACCGCGCGCATTCCCGGGCATTCTCATGCATTTGGTTCACTCCATCCCGCAGGCCCAATGGCAGAGCCTGGCCGTGGCGGCAGGAACGGCCCTCATCTATATCAGCACTCGCCGTTACCGGCCTGCATGGCCTGCGCTGGCGCTGGCGCTCATCACGGCCTCCCTGGCTGCATTCGTCTTGCAAGGCTTTGGCCTCGACGTGCCAACCTATGCCGATGCGCGTTTCGGCATCCTCGATCTCCTCCCGCCCTTCCCCGACTTCGTTTCGCCGCGGTTCCTGTCTGACTTCAGCAGCATGTTCGGCCTGGCCGTCGCCATCGCCTTCCTCGCCACGCTGGAAAGCTCGTCCATGTCAAAGACACTCTCCAGTGTGAGCGGTCAGCGGATCGATTCCAATCAGGACATGTTCAGTCTCGGCATGGCCAATCTCAGCTGCGCCTACCTCAGCGGCATGCCCTGCTCTGGATCGCTGACGCGCAGCGCCCTGAACTATCAGAGCGGCGCACGCACTCCCTTTGCCGCTTTTTTCAATGGCGTCTTTTGCCTCATTGGCGCGATGACGCTGGGCCATCTCGTCGGCTACATCCCGAGCGCATCTTTGGCGGTGCTCATCGTCTGTGTGGCGGTTTCAATCATCAACCGGCGAAACATCATCATCTGCCTGAGCGCCACGGGATCTGACGCGATCGTGTTTTTCGTCACCCTTGCCGCCACCCTCATGGTGCCGCTGCACGTGGCCATCTTCATCGGGGTCGGGACCTCCGTCATGCTCTACCTGCGCAAGGCCAGCCAGCCATCCCTGGTCGAGTACGAGTTCAATCAGGAAGGCAACCTCGCGGAAGCCTCCCAGCCCGGTGTCCGCCAAACGCCGTCGGTCTCAATCGTTCATGTCGAAGGTGAATTGTTCTTTGGTGCCGCGGATCTTTTCCGCACACAGGTGCAGCGGACATGCAGTGATCCGAACCTGCGCATCATCATCCTCCGCCTGAAAAATGCCCGTCACATGGATGCTACCAGCGTCATGGCCCTGGAGGAACTCGTCTGCCTGCTCCGCCGGGACGGCCGCGACCTCCTCATCAGTGGTGTCATGAAAGACGTTTACCGCGTGCTGCGTGACTCCGGGCTGATTGCGGTCATCGGCAAAGACAACATCTTCCCGGCCAGTCCGAACAACCCGAATGTCGCCACCCGCAACGCTCTCAAACGCGCCCAGCAAATCCTCGGCACCACGGAGGCTGACGTGAAGATTTTCTTTGATCCGAGCAAGCAAAAAGAGGGCTAAAGAGCCAGCTTCCAAACCCGCTTCGGCGCGCACGCCCAGGTTGCCAACCGCCGATGCGTCGAAACGTAATCGCCACCCATCGCGTAGGGCGAGAAGGCAGGCAGAATCCAGCGCTGCATCCTCGGTGTGATCTGCTCCTGTACCAGTGCCGGCCGCTTAATTCGTGATCCGGCGGCATCACGCAGGTGCACTGCCGGATGCTCATGCCCGGTGATGTGAATCGTCCGCGTGGCGGACATCGTCCCGGCCTGCCCCACCACCCGCCCGCTGGCGGAGTGCGTAAAGATCTCGACATCCGACCACCGCCCCTCAGTCCAGCGATGCCCGTGTGAAAAAGTGAAGTGCCCCTCGTGATGTGTCTCCACCAGGTCCCATGCCTTGCGCAATGCCGGACGATCATGGTTTCCCTGCACACACACCAGTTCCGGCACTTCAATGCTCAATCGTTCCAAAAAGGCATGGGTCTCTGCCGCACTGCTTTTGCCATCCATGATGTCGCCCACCAGAATCAGTCGCTGCGGCTGATGATCATGGATCAGGTCGATCAGTGTCTCCTCGCACTGCGCCATTCCCCAGGCTGGCATGAGCGCTCCATACTGCTGCCTTTGATCCTCATAACCATAATGCAAATCCGCCACCGCCATCCAGCCCTGCGTTTCGTGAACCAGGGCACGCCGTGAATCGAGCAGGATGTGGGGAGCGACAAGGGCGGCCGAAGGTGAGGTGGCAGATTTGATGGAAACAGCAGGCACGCAGTCCCCTACACCACGCAATGCGGATACTCAATGACGCTTCACTTCCGGACCTGATCTTTGAAGAATTTCACAATCACCGCCGGTGCCTGTTTCGGATAGCTGTGATCTCCCGGATGAATCGCGGTGATGACCGGATTGCCTGAGGCTGAGGCATAAAACGTGCAGTTCGGGTCCTTCTCCCATGCCACCCCCGCACTGCATTGATTGAGCTTGAGCAGCGCATCAATCATCGCTTTCTGCCAGGCAAACTTCACCAGAGGATCCTTCTCACCGGCGATGTGGAGCACCGGCTTCGGCTTCAAAGCCGCCCGACTCTGAACCGCCGCTGCAGCAGAGGGCGCCATCGCCGCAAACGTGTCACCGCGTGCCGCCCAGAGCAGGTAGGTAAAGCCTCCGCCATTCGAGTGACCTGTCGAATAGATGCGCTTGTCATCCACCTTGCAGTCCGCCTTCAAACTCGCCAGCACCGCGTCGAAGAATTTCAAATCACGATCTCCCTGCGCGCCCACGCTGCTTTGCCAGCCCGGCTTTTTCCCCTCAGGATCCGTGAGTTTACCCGGCGTGTTCAAGCCCTGCATGAAGACAACGATGGCCTCAGGCCACAGCGTGTGAATTGGAAACATGCGCGACGCATTCGTCATCGATCCGCCATGGCCGTGAAAGGCAAAGACCACCGGACTCGGCTGCGTCTTCGCCTGCTCCGGCACATGGAGGAGCGCCTCACGAGCCACCCCGTCAACCATCCACTCCCGCCGTTTCAACACCTCCGCCGCATGGGATTGAATGGCGAAATGGAGGCACAGAAAAAGCAGCAGTGGTTTCATGGGCTGCATGAAACGCCGCAGCTGCCTGAAGGATTCGACAAACTTTCAGATTGTCCCGGGCCTGAGCAGCAGCTTCTTGCAGTATGACGATCGCTGACTTCTGCGCTCACTGCCTCTCCCTGCCTCATGTCGAAGAGACCATGCCATTCGGGCCCGACGTGCTCGTGTACAAAGTCGGCGGCAAGATGTTCGCCCTCGTCATCCCGGATGATTTCCCGCCATCCGTGAATCTCAAGTGCGATCCCGACCGCGCGCTCGAACTGCGTGACCGTTACGAAGACATCCAGCCCGGCTATCACATGAACAAGCGCCACTGGAACACGCTCGTTCTTGAAGGACGCCTCCCGGCACGGCTTGTTCGCGAGCTCATTGATCACTCATACCAACTCGTCACCGCCGGTCTCAGCCGCAAAGTGCGCGCCGGACTTGGCCTGACTTAAAACCCGGGTCCAAATGGCGGAGGCGGGCCAAAGCCTGGTGGCGGGCCAAAGCCCGGTCCGCCACGGCGACCCCGGCCTGGAGGTCCACCCATGCCGGGAGGTCCGCCCTTCTTCAAGAAACTTGCATCAGGCCCACCGCGCCATTGACGGCTCAGGTAAGGAAACGCGTCCGTGATGTAATAATGGTAGATCCCCTGTGGATAGTCAGGGGTCACACCAAAACGTCCGTTGCAGTCATCAAGATCACCGGAGCCGGCGACATACTCATAGTCAGCCGTGAACGTGCCATCGTAGTCACCACCCGGACCACGATTGCCGGAGGGACGCTGGCCTTTTTTCAACTGATAGCTCGACCTCATCTTCACCAGCGGACTGGTGGCCACTTTGGGATCTTGATGACCTTGATTGGTGTAGATGGGGAAACCATCCGCCGCCCAGCCGATGAGGATCATCTTCGATCCGTCCTTGCCACCGAGCGACTCCACCAGGCCACTGGGCAGGCCATGGTAATGGTAAACGCCACCCGGCTGCACATGAGCATCATTTTGATCAAGACCGAGATCGATGTGCCCGCTCTTCGCCTCGTAATTCCAGCCCAGACTCGGATCACGATTCCAAAACTCAGCCGTGCCCGCCTCAAAAGGAACGCCATTCACCGCCACACCGAACAAGGCACGATTGGCAGGCACCGGTTTTGCCTTGGGCTTGGGCGCAAGCGTGACCCGAAACTCGTATTTCTGCTCCGAGATCGTGTTGGGATTGCCACGATTCGGGAACTGCCCCGTCGCATGATTTGGCAGACCGTTGCTGCGGATGATCCGATGCCCGTTCGCTTCTGTGATCGTGACCTGCGGGGCGTCAAGAGCCGTTGTAACCGCGGCGATTCCAAAGCATAACAGGTTAGCCAATCCGGCTGTGTTTAATGGGCGTGTATTCATTGCGTGTGGGTCCATGAACGCACACTTCCAGCCGAAGTTGGGGTGATTTACCTTGGCTTAACAATTTTGACCGGCGCCTGAATGATGACTTTTTATGCTGGCCGGCCGCCACTTCGTCACAAGCCTGTGAATTGCCGCACTCGAATGACGTATGAATGACTCTGATTTGCGCCTTGGTGCTTCTCTTCCTGAACAAGCAATCTGTGAACCCTCATCCCGAACATCTTTCCGCCGCAGGCCGCACGCTGCTTGACCGGCGTGGCTTTCTGTCGAGCAGCGCGACGGCGCTGGGCTCCATCGCACTGACCAACCTGCTCGGGCTCGACGGCCTGCTCGCGGCGCGGGCACCCGTCATCGATCCCGGTCACCCGTATGCACCGAGGCAGCCGCATTTCACACCCAAGGCAAAGA
>CANJVS010000268.1 GCA_947477755.1 Verrucomicrobiaceae bacterium
GCTTCTGGCCTTCCTTGACGATCTTGCCGTCCTTGGAAAAGGAAGCGGGAATCATCGGCTCAATTTCCTGCTTGGGCTTGGCGTCCGTGTATTGGTAATCGTGTGGCAGTTGCAGATGTTTTTTGTCAGTCTGATCCAGCACGGTGTTGTAGCGCAGGGGGCGCAGGATCTCGCTCATCGCGCGGCCGAGATCTTTTTTCTCGATGCCCTTTGGCAGATTGGCGAGCAGAGGCGATCCGCCTTTGGTCTTCTTGCCCTTGCTGCTGTAACCGCTGCCGAAGATGCTGGCCAGGGCAGGGTTGGAGAGTCCGTTGGAGCTCGTCATGCCGTAGCTGTGTGAGGCCATCTGGTAATAGTCCATCTGGGTCCATTTATCGAAGGGATGGTTATGGCACTGCGCGCACACCATGCTGGTGCCGAGAAAAATCTGGGTCGTCACCGCCATGTTATCCAGAGGCATGTTGTAGTCGCGGATGTAAAAGCCCACGGCACCGTTTTCATAGGTCTTGCCATCGGCGGTGAGCATTTCACGCACCATCTGGTCATAGGGTTTGTTAGCTGCCAGGGACTCGCGCACCCAGTTGCTGTAGGCTGCACCGGCGGGCTGGCTGTTGCCCATGGTAAGTTGGGACTTCACCCGCAGGATGTCGCTCCAGTAGTTGGCAAAATTTTGCACATAACCGTCGGATGCAAGTAGCGTATCGATCAGCTTCGCGCGCTTGTCCGTGGCGGTGTCGGCCAAGAATTCTGTTGTCTCCTTGAGCGTTGGGATGCGTCCGGCGATGTCCAGATAGATGCGCCGCACGAAGACTTCATCGCTGGCTGGAGCATAGGGCTTGATCTTTTCCTTCTCCAGCTTCGCGGCGACCAGTTGGTCGATCTGCGCAGATTTGGCCTGGATGTCCTGTGTGGGCAATGCGCGCGCGCCGGACAACGAAACAGCGAGCAGAATGGCGGAGAGGGTCAGCTTCATGGGGAAATCGGGGGGAATTCGACGCCCCATAACGACCTGGACCGGGGCATCTTTCAAACACTGCTATTTCTTGAATTGCCCTTTAGCTCCAGGCTCCGGCGCAGTGGTTTGTTGCAGGGTTCCACCAGATATGGCTGGGCGGAGACTGGAGCGTTTGATTCCTGATAGAGTCCGCGATCATGCCAGTGCCCTAGTCCAGGTCCTTGGATGAAAGTCCAGGGTTGCAAAAATAGCGTGTAACGATTTGACGGGGAAACTGATAGTATAGCCTAAAGTTCAGTCGCATTCTTCAAGCACGCCCAATACCCATGAGCAATTCAACCTTGGCCACGACCCGACTTGAGGGGATTCTCGCTTCAGCGCTTGAAGCCGTAAAATCGAGCAAGCGTTTGGTTTGGTTCCTTTTGGTTTTCCGGATTGCTCATGCTGCAGAACTGCCTCCAGCCAAGGAACCCGTCGTTGGGAATTTTGGATTGGTGAAGAACATCCTCATCGAGGGCAACAAAGCCTTTTCCAAGGAAAACATTCGCTCCGGTCTCCAGGGAAGCGTGGATTTTCTGCTTGCCGCCCATCCTTCCGCTCCCCTGGCGGAGTTCATGATCAAACTCCCGGAACTTGCCCAGGCCGGGTATGTTAACGCCGGATTTCCTGACGCCAAAGTGACAGCTCGGAGGGAATCACAGAATGGCCAACCCATGGTGCGAATCGACGTCATTGAAGGGGTGGGCTTTATCAATGGAGAGATCAAGATCGAGGGGGCTGAACCCGGTGTTGCAAAAGAGATTGTCGCTGCAATGACGACGCAAACGCGTGAGAAGTCCGGGGTGCTGGCGACGCAGATTGTCGCTCAGATGTGGGTGGTGCAAAAACCCAAAGCAGAGGCCAGGGCCAAGGCCAAACTTGATCGAATCAGTTCGGGCGTGCCTGCTTCCAAGCTGGTATTTGAGTTTGGATCGAAAGACCCGGCGGTTAAAGCCGCGAACAGCTTGGAAAAGAGATTGGCCAATGTAACAACGCCTCCGGAATCGAAGCCGGAAGTAGCATGGAAGCCGGGTGGTCCAGCGTCCTTTGGTGCGGAGGCCGAGAAGAATCTGGCTTCCAGATTGCGCGTCCATCTGGCGGAGCGCGGCTACCCTCAGTACGACTTCACCTGCCGGATCATTCGTGGTGCTTCGAAGCAGGCGGAAGCGGTGGTTGTGCTCCGTGATGCCGGACCCCACGCTATCATCGGAAAAATCC
Organism: Verrucomicrobiaceae bacterium; assembly: GCA_947477755.1. Taxonomy (GTDB): domain Bacteria; phylum Verrucomicrobiota; class Verrucomicrobiia; order Verrucomicrobiales; family Verrucomicrobiaceae; genus Prosthecobacter. The sequence goes on from CANJVS010000268.1 coordinate 2,213, forward strand.
AGGTCACCGGCAACAAGAATAACAAGAAGGAGGACATAATCTCTCATTTGGGATTGAAGACCGGACAACCTTACCGTTCCTCGATGTTTCAGGAATCCATGCTGGCGCTTTGGAATTGTGGCCGGTTCGTGAATTTTTGGGTCACTCCCGAGCAGAGGGCGGCGAAAAGCGCGGAAATAGACCTGGAAATTGAGGTCACCGAGTTGCCGGATGCCACACCCCTCTCGGGGGTGCTGACACCTGAGCAGGCGGCATTACTCAAGATGGCACAATGGGTAAACACGTCCTTTTCATCTGGTGGGCGGGACCTGCTGTTTTCCGGACCCGTCAAAGGAGGTTCAGTGGAAATTGCAATGTCACGTGATGGCCTTCTGGCGGGCATCTGGCAGAAGGCTGATGATGTGATGAATTTTCACATCGACGAAAAAGGAGTCGCCGCCGCAGGCAAGATAAATGGGGTGCCGGTGCGGGCCGTTGCCTCCTTAAACTTGACCGGGACCAATGCCAAAGCTGGTCTTGTCATCAGCAAGGACGACAACGGAAAGTTCCAGCAATCCATCGATTTTGGGGCGGGCTTTTCCTCGCTGAGCAGTCCGATCAATAAGGTCGAATTCTTGATCAATCCCGCCACGACCTTCCTCAAATATGCAGAGGACAGCATCAAGATCCGGGATGGTCATTTGATTTGGAAAAGTGAAAAGGGAAGCTTGATCGAATCAGATGCAGTCACCGGCGAATTAATCCAGGCAACGATCATGCTGCCAGCCACAGCCGATGACACTGGCAATCATGGGAAAGTCACGCTGCGATTTGCGGCGGGAGCCAGCGCCCGCTTGGAACAAAATCTCCAGGAACGGCGCACCACGCTCGCGGCGTCCGAACAGCAATTGATCACCATCGCTCCTTTCCTGACGGACACTGCGCTTGGGTTGTGGTTTGATGAGGCGGAATATGCCGGCAGCATTAAGAAGGCGCAAAAATCGCTGTCGAAAGTCATTTCCAGCGGACTGGTCGGACTGCTTGCCTCCTGGTTGGATACAGCGAACCAACCGAAAGCCCCCCAGCGCTCCTTCAACATTCCGGTTGGCAGCCTTCCGCCGGGCATCAACTGGATGGCGTATGTGATGGCGGCCTACTCCGGGGTGATCAGCGAAATATTTCCTGCAAACAGCTGGAGCGATAAATTAAATCGTGAGCTTTTTTACATCGTGGCCGGAGACACGCGCTACACGGCCACCGCTCTCGAGGATGTTTTTCAGGATCCCTTACTCGGTCCTTTGGGGAGCTTTTCCACCGCCCAGTTGCTAGAAAAATTCCAGCCGGATCAGTCTGCCCGGTTTTTGCAGCGCGCCATGCAGCACTCCAGCCTGGAGGATTTCAGGAACGATTATCGCATGATTCTGGCCGAGGAGGGACCGCTCGCCAAGTCCGTGGTCCTCATGTTTCAGGCAATCGGGGATATGACACCTGAGCAAGCTGATGCGCTGGTCGGACTCACCCCTGATTCGCAGCATCAACTCTTGAGCGAGGCGCTCGACAACCTTCGGAAGAATCGGCAAACATCGCTTATGGAGCGTTTGGGGCCTTATCTCGATCGGCTCTGGACGGCTCATTGGCAGCCGGCATTCCGCAAGACCCTGGCACGGCGGATACAGCAGGGCAGCCTGCCGGACGCGGTTCTCTCAGCTGCGGTGGTGAATGGTGAGGCGGTTCCCAGGCCTCTGGTGGCATTTCTGGAAAACCATCAGGAAATCCTCGGCGCGCTGCATCTGGTTAGCGCTGACCTTTCCCTCTCAAAAAAGGAAACCGCCCTCTCCGCTGCTATCGACCTCACCCTGTCGCATCAGCTGTTTTTCAAACAAGGAGGCACAGTTAAACAGGAGGTCATGACTAACGAACTTTGGAAAATTGCCGGAATCCTGGCCGAATCTAGCCAAGCCGACGTCACTGAAGCTCTCAAGCACAAGAATCTCTCACGTGAGGGTGCTCTTCGTATTCTGGAAATGATCAACGTGTTCGCGGCTCTGAGTCGAAATGATGAAGCGGCAATCAAACCACCGACCGACGAAGAGGTGACTGCCCACATGAAGAGTTCCACGGCTCTTTCCGAAGGTGGCACCAGGCATGTTCACATGATCCGGATCCCGAAGAATCAATCGGCCGATGACCAGCGCAAGCTCGCCGAGTCCCTGCGCAATGAATGCCTTGGAGAAGGAAATTTCGAGAAGGTTTGGAAGAGATACTCCGACAGCAATGACGCCCAGCCCATGGCTACCTGCTATTCAAAACTGGAACCGAAAACGCTGCATCCAAGTCTGGACGAAGTGGCCTTCCGGCTGAAAACAGGAGAGGTCAGCGACCTGATTGTCGTGGGGGATTTATTCTGCATTCTATGCGTGATGCCACCAGACACTAAAGGCGCCCCAAAGGTTGATCTTCAGGCCAGGAATAAAGCAGCCAGGGAACTGATCAGCCGCAAACTCCAGGCCAGGCTGCGTGAAGGTCTCAATCAAGTGCGGGCCAACTCAAAAATCGAAATCATCACGGATCCCTCGCCTGA
>CANJVS010000269.1 GCA_947477755.1 Verrucomicrobiaceae bacterium
ACCCGCCCGAGAGTCGCATCATGATAGCGCGACTCCCACTGGCTGATTCTGGAACGGTTACCCGGGGAGGTGCTGGTGCTGCAGGCGGTGATACCGCTCATGATGAGCAACAGGGAAGGGATGGTGAGGAGCGCCCAAGCTTTCTTCATGGAGCAAACTATGGCCTTCGATGATCAGTTTGCCAGCATGGATAGGTCAAAATTTGTTAAGTGGACTCAGCCCGGCAATCGAGGTCTGGGTTGACATGCCGCAGACGAGTCGCCTAGGTACTGAACCGGAGTGACTCGCCTGTCTGCGCTCCGTCTCCCATTTGCCCGATCCGATGTCCACTTTCACTCGTCTCTCTGTCGCAGTTCTGTCACTCGTCCTGTCTGCCTGCTCCGCCGGTCAGACAGGTGTCCGCAGGATCGGTGATGTGAGCGGCAGTTCTCTGGCACCAGTGGAGCAAACGGGGGTTTTCCAGCCCGGCTTGATCATGGAAGCCGCACCAAGGTCCGGCGCGTCCGCAGCCCCATCCATCCGCGCCGCTTCCTACCTGCTCATCGACGCAAACACCGGCAAGCATCTCGCTTCAAGGAACGCCGAGACGGTACGCGGTGTGGCCAGCACCCAGAAGATCGTCACGGCGCTGGTCGTGCTTGATGCCGGTGATCTCGACAAGGTCGTCACGGTGCAGGCTTCAGACACCCGGGTGGAGCCGACGACGCTGGGTCTGCGCGCCGGTGAAAAGTACACGCGACGCAACCTGCTTTATGCCTTCCTGGTCAAGAGCGCCAATGATGTGGCCAATGTGCTCGCGCGTGACAATGCCGGCAGCACCAGTGCCTTTGCGGTCAAAATGACGGCCAAGGCGCGGTCTCTGGGCTGCACCAACACCAGCTTTAAAAACGCTCACGGACTGACCGCTTCAGGCCAGTACTCGACCGCGCACGACATGGCGCTCATCGCCATGGCCGCCTATCGCAATTCCGTGCTGCGGGATGTGGTGAGGCGTCAGTACTACACCTTCCGCCGCTCGGATGGCCGCACGGTCGCGCTCAGAAACACCAACATGCTTCTCGGTGCCATGCCTGAGTGCAATGGCATGAAGACCGGTTACACCGTGGCCGCTGGTCGCTGCCTCATTTCCTGCGCCAGCAGTCACGGCCGGAATGTGATTCTGGTCCAGCTCGGCACCAAGACGAAGTACATCTGGGACGATGGCCGCCTGCTCATGACCTGGGGCCTGCAACGCGCCAAGAGTGGCGGCATGTAGTCGAACTGATTGATGGGAAGTCGCTCCCGGGTGCGTAGTGTGAGGCTCCACCATGCGCATTCTACTCGCCCTCTTCTGCCTCGCCCTCGCCACGCTTCATGCTGCTTTGCCGGCGGAGAAGCGCGTCCTCTTTCTCGGTGACAGCATCACCCAGGGCGGAGGCTACATCGAGTTCATTGAAGCCGCTCTGATCGCGCAGCATCCTGAATCGAAGTATGAAATCATCCCGCTCGGTCTCAGCAGTGAAACCGTCTCCGGCCTGAGCGAAGACGGCCACGCTGGCGGCGCCTTTCCGCGCCCTGACTTGCATGAGCGCCTTGACCGCGCCCTCGAAAAAGTGAAGCCGCAGCTCGTCTTCGCCTGCTATGGCATGAACGATGGCATCTACTACCCGCTCGCGCCGGAGCGCATGAAGGCCTTTCAGGAGGGCATGAAAAAACTCCACACCAAGGTCACCGCGGCTGGAGCGCGCATCGTTCACCTCACACCGCCTGTGTTTGATCCGCTGCCTGTCATGAAGCGCATGCTTCCCGCCGGTCTCGACAAGTATCCCACACCGTATCAAGGCTACAATGAGGTGCTTGACGCCTACAGCGACTGGCTCCTGAGCATGAAAAAAGAAGGCTGGGAAGTGCTCGACATCCACGGTCCCATGAATGCCGCCATCGCCGAACGCCGGAAGGCCGATCCTCAGTTCACCTTCTCCAAAGACGGCATTCATCCCGGCGCTGAAGGTCATCTCCTCATGGCGCATGCCGTGCTTGATGCCTGGGGTCTGAAAGTGAAACCGGATGGCACGCCTGATCACGCCAATGGCGCTGCCATCCTCACGGCCATCAAACAGAAGCAGGCCATCCTGCGCCCCGCATGGCTCAGCCACGTCGGCCACAAACGCCCAGGTAACAAACCCGGCCTGCCCATGGCTGAAGCCAATGCCAAGGCCGCCGAACTCGATGCCGAAGCCAGACGCCTTGCCAGCTCGAAGGAAATTCAGTTCCCGGGCAAAACCAGCGAGTGGAACGGCTATCCCAAGCACGAGTTTGAAATCGCCGGCAAGACCGTCACCGTCGTGTCACCGAAATCACCCGCACCCGGCAGACCCTGGGTCTGGCACGGAGAATTCTTCGGCCACAAGCCCGCACCTGACATCGCCCTGCTCGGCAAAGGTTTTCACATCGTCTACATGAGGATCAATGACATGCTCGGCTGTCCCGATGCCGTGAAGTTGTGGAATCAATGCTACGCGGAGCTGACCACGCATTACGCGCTGAGCAGGAAGCCCGCTCTCGTGGGTCTCAGTCGCGGCGGCCTCTATTGCTACAACTGGGCCAGCGCCAATCCCGACAAAGTCTCCTGCATCTATGGCGATGCGCCGGTGTGTGATTTCAAAAGCTGGCCTGGCGGCAAGGGGAAAGGCAAGGGCGATCCCAAGAACTGGGCTTTTGTGCTGAAGCTTTGGGGCTTCAAGGATGAGGCCGCCGCACTCGCCTACCAAGGCAATCCCGTGGACAGCCTTGCCCCGCTCGCCAGCAACCACGTCCCGCTCCTGCATGTGTTTGGCGACGCCGATGACGTGGTGCCGTGGGAAGAAAACACGGGCCTCATCGAGTCGCGCTACAAGGCCCTCGGCGGCAGCATCACCATGATTCGGAAACCCGGCATCGGCCACCATCCGCATGGCCTGGATGACTCGACACCCATCGTCGATTTCATCGCCAAACACGCGAAGTGAGCCTCACTCAGGCCGGTTGCGCATCGAGTCAGCCACCTGGGCGAAAAAGGGCAGCATCACTCCGGCGACTTCGGTTGAGATGCCGGTTTCACGCATCGCTTCACCCATGAGCTTGAGCCAGCGGTCACGCTCGGCGATGCCGATGGAGAAAGGCATGTGCCGTCCGCGCAGACGCGGATGCCCGCGCTCTTCGATGTAGGTTGCCGGTCCGCCGAAACGATAGACCAGGAAGTCAGCGAGCCGCTTTTCCGAGCCACTCCAATCTTCCGGCGGATACATCCTGCCGATCAAATCATCCGTTCTGACCCGGCTGTAAAATGCGGACACCATGGCGCGCAGCCCGGCTTCGCCAACTTCCTGACAGAGAGATTCCACGGTGATCATGGGCATGGATAGCAGCGGTCAAAACGCATTGCCAGTCGGGACATGCAGCCCGTCTCAGGCCGGCCCTGGTAGCGGAGGTGGTGTGCCTTTGAAAGTGCCGTCATCAATCCGGCCGAGCAGGTCGATGAAGGCATCTTCCAGCCGCCGCTCCTCGCGGTGGAAATCGGTGACGACAAGCCCGTCAGTGATCATGCGCTTCAAGACGCTGGCAATGATGGTTTCATCGGTGGAAAGGATGCTCAGTTTGGCTCCGCACCGGGTCTCCTCGACCACTTGAACCAGGGGAGAGGTGAGCGCCCACTCGATGAGTTTGGCGGGCGGACCGATGATTTGCACGTTCACCAGGGTCTCCTCCGCCTGCGCGGTGTCGCGCCTCATGGAGTCGGCGTCGCCGTGATGCACGATGCGGCCTTTGTCGATGAAGAGGAGGCTGTCGCACATCTCCCCCAGCTCGCTGAGAATGTGTGAGCTGATGAGGATGGTCTTGCCCTCCTCCGCCAAAATGCGGATGAGCCGTTTCAACTCGACGCGTGCCTTTGGATCCAGGCCGGCGGCGGGCTCGTCCAGAATCAAAATTTTCGGGTCATGCAAAAGAGCGCGCCCGAGACAGAGCCGCTGTGTCTGCCCCTTGGACATCTTGTTGCTCAGCCGGTCCGCCAGGGGCGTGAGATCGGTGAAGTCCATCACCTCCTGGATGCGCTGCACGCGCTCCGCTCCCCGGTAACCGAGTGCGCGGGCGTAGAAGTCCAGGTATTCCAGCACCGTCATGTGGTCGTAGGTGCCGAAACTGTCAGGCATCCAGCCTAACAAACGACGCACTTTGGCAGGGTAATGCACCACGTTGTGGCCGCCCACTTTGGCCGTGCCGCCATTGGGATGATCCAGCGTGGCCAGGATGCGCATTGTCGTCGTTTTGCCGGCACCATTTGCGCCGACAAAGCCAACCACGCGGCCGTGATCGATGCTGAAGGAGACGCCATCGGCAGCCCGCAGCTCACCAAAGCAGCGCTGCAGGTTCTCCACCACGATGGCGGGCTGGCTGGTATCGATTTCAGCGTGAGTTGACATGCCGTGTGTTCATGGTTGTGCCACCGGGCCAAACAAGGCCACATGATCTTGGTTCCAGCGGATGGAAGGCAGCGTGTCGAGTGTGAAACCCAGTGCCTGACTCGCGGTGGCAAAGAAGGTGCTGCGCGCCGTTGTGTGGTTGATCGGTTGCGTGATCCTGCCTTCCGAAAGCCTTGCGATTTCCGACCATGATTGTCTCAGCGCGTACTCATCGCTGTGGACGAGCTTCACCTGCTGGCCTGCGCCCAGTGGTTGCTCGGCACGCCAGACCAGGCCCCTGGCATCCACATAAAAGAGCGTGTCCAGCGTGAAGCTGAGGGCTGAGA
>CANJVS010000270.1 GCA_947477755.1 Verrucomicrobiaceae bacterium
GAGAAAATCGACGCGTTGCTGCTCAGTGGCGATGTCTTCGATGCCGCCAATCCGCCGCAGGATGCCGTCGCGCTGTACTTCGATTTCCTGAAGCGGCTCGCCGATCTCAAGACCGTGAAGGCCGTCATCACGGGTGGCAATCACGACTCTGCTTCTCACTTGAACGCACCGCGTGAACTTCTGCGCCGCTTCGAGGTGCATGTCTTCGGTCACGCCGGAGACAACGTGGTCGACCTCGGCGATGTCATCGTCGCTGCCGTGCCATTTTTGCGAGAGCGAGACCTCCGCCAGGCCACGGCGGGCGAGGCGATGAGCGACGTCCAATCCCAGGTCCGCAGCGCCATTCGCGAGCATTACGCCGCGCAACTCGCCGCCTGCCGCGACATCGCGCAGCAGCGCCCCGTCATCGCCATGGGCCATCTGACCGTGCTCGGTGCCACAACGAGCGACAGCGAGCGCGACATTCACATCGGCAATCTCGGTGCCGTCGGCGCGGACATCTTCGCCGGTTTCGATTACACCGCGCTTGGCCATCTGCACCGCCCGCAGCGCGTCGGAGGGCAGGAAACCGTGCGCTACAGCGGCTCACCCATCGCCCTCAGTTTCTCCGAGGCCGCCGATGCAAAGTCCGTCGTCATCATCGACACTCAAAACCATTCTCCCGTCCCCATTCCTCTGTCTTCAAAAGACGGATCAAGGCCGTGGAATGGGGACAAACGAATGAATGAGCTAATCATTCAAATCCTGCCCATCCCCACCACTCTCCGACTCATCCGCGTCGCCGCGAACCGCACCACGCTGGCCGCCGATCTTCAAACCGTGCCCGCCGGGAGCTGGGCGGAGATCACCGTGCAGCTCGACGCCCCTGAGCCCGATCTCGACAGTCAGGTCCGCCTAGCTGCCGCCGGCCGCTTTGAAATATTAAAGGTCCTCGCCGACCTCCCGCTCAGCCTAACCAATTCCTGGCAACAAGCCGGTCCCGCCCTCAACGAACTCCAACCCCGCGAAGTCTTCCGCGAACTCCTCAAGGAAAAGCAGATCGAAGGTGATGAACTCAGTGCCGTGTTTGACGAGCTGCTGGCGTTGAGGGAGGCGAGGGTGACAGCGTAGCGATCAAATGCATTGATTCATCAACCATGCCTTCTCTCTCATGAAATTTAAAATATTTCCGGATCCCGGTAAATTACCCACGCGCCCACCGCCGAAGGTGGGGGAACGAATTGTAATCAACCTTCCTGGCATGCCTCCACGAAAGCAGAGGCATCGTTCGTGCCGCAACCCAGCGCATCCACACTATGATCGCTTCGTTCTATTGCGTGAAGCTGCAACTGAAGCAATGGCTAGCCGCCAATGGTTCCTTGGTGCTGTTGGTCTTGATTTTATCATGTTCGGTCCAGAGTTGCTACGCTGGGATATTGTTAACGAATACCTGGGAGGTATAATGGACACTTTGGATGGAAGCCATGGTCCAAATTTCACATACCTTCCAATTGTGTATCAAGATGATGCTCAGGTTTCTGCTGGTAAGTCACTCTTCCGACAAGCGCCTGAATATAGTTACAAGCTAGCCATCGAATTTATGGGTCTCGAAAACATGAGTCATTCTGATTTTTCAATTAACTCATCTGGTACTTCTGTGTGAGATCAAAGCACTCAGCGCTCATCTGCCAACTCCATGCGCCTACTCACCGTCCGACTTCTAAATCTCAACTCGCTCAGCGGAGAGCATGTCGTGCGCTTCGATGAGGCACCGTTGAGCGCGGCGGGCGTGTTTCTGATCACGGGGCCGACGGGTGCGGGGAAATCGACGCTGCTGGATGCGATGACGCTGGCGCTGTATGGCCGCGCAGCGCGTTACGGCAATGACAAGGCGGATGAGATGATGAGCCGGCACACGGCGGAGTGTTTGGCCGAGGTGGACTTTGAGACGGGCGGGCGCAAGCTCCGAGCAACGTGGCGACTGGGGAAGACGAAGACGGGCAATTTGAAGCCTGTGCAGCGGACGCTGGCGGATGCCACAACACTTGAAATCCTCGCTGACAAAGGGCGGGAGATGGATGCGATGATCGAATCGCTCACCGGGCTGGATGCACAGCGTTTTTTGCGCTCCGTGCTGCTCGCCCAGGGACAGTTTGCGGCGTTCTTGAAGGCGAAGCCGAACGAGCGCGCCGAACTGCTCGAAAAAATCACCGGCACCGAGATTTACAGCGACCTCTCCAAGCTCGCCTACGAGACGCACAAGGCGAAGGATGAAGCCGTCCTGAGACTCAAAGCCGGACTCGGTGCGATGTCGGTGCTTGATGACGAAGCCCGCGCCCAACTCGAAGCACGCCTCACCGAATCGCGCACAATTGCCGAATGCCTGAATGCCGAAGGCCAGGCTGCGACCAAGCAATGGCGCGATCAACGCGAGCACGCATCCATCGCCACCGAAATCACGCAGCTCGGCGAATCCGGACGCGTACTGCAAAGCTCGCAAGCGCAGGCAGCGACGGAAGTTTCCGCAGCCAAAGCGCTCGCCGAAGACGCGAAGCAGCAACGCATCAAGCGCGAGCCGGTGTGGGAACAGGCGGCTGGTTTGGCGGCGCAGAGTGAGCAGTTCGAACAGCAGCTCGGTGAGAGTCGCGCGACGTATCAAACCTGGGCGAAGGAGCAGAAGGATGCCGCGTCACGCCGCGAAGCTGCCGAGAAATCCCATGTCTCACACATCGAAGCCGCGCAGGCACTGGAGGCGTGGTTGAAAGAATATGCGGTCGATGCGGAGCTGTCAGACAGATTGCCGAAACTGCATGTGGCAGCGCGTGCATGGCGTGTGGCCTTTGAAAAACTCGCGGAAGGCCGGAAGCGCCATGCGGAGGCGCAAACCCTGAACCGGAAGATCGCCGAAGCGGAGGCACTGGTGGCTGCGCTGGCAAAAAAAGGCAGCGAAGGCGGCGCGAAGGCGAAGACGGATCGCACCGAGCTGGAACGCCTCTCAAAGATGCTCGAAACCCAGCGCGAGGTCACGCGCCAGGCGGAGCTGGTGGCCGGCTTTGACGAGCACCGGCATGATTTGAAGCCTGGAGAAGCCTGCCCACTTTGCGGATCTCAGGAGCATCCGTTCGCCATTTCGTTAACCAACTTTGAATCACAGCTTCAAACGGCGCGGAAGATTCTCACCGGACTGGAACAGCAGTGCGTGAAGGTGGATCGCGAACTCAGCCTGATGGAACGTGAATTGGTGAAGAACGAGGCGGAGGTGAATGCGGAGACGAAGCGGGTGGCGGAGACGCGGAAGGCGCTGAGCGAGATCGACGTGCCGGATGTGGCAGCGCTGGAAGCCGAGGAGGAGCTGGCCAGACGTAGTATAGGCTTTCTAGCCTGTGTTTCTTCGCCGCCTCCAATCACACAGGCTGGAAAGCCTATGCTACAAGACGTCGAGCGTGAACTTGATGCGCTCGAAAAACGCGCCTCCACCTTTGCGAAGAAGCAGCAGGAGGCGGCGCAAAAGCTGAGCGAGCGACAAAAGCTCGAAGGAGAGATCCAGCTCGCAAAGCAGGAGGAAGCGGCGAAAACGAAGCGGCTCGATGAACTGAAAGCCGAAGGTCTCGCGCTCAAAGCGAAGTCCGAAGTTTTAAAAACATCACTCACTGAACTGCTCGGAGGCAAGTCACTCAGCGAAGATCGTCAGCAGCATGAAGTCCGCGTTTTAACGGCGGAAAAATCCTGGCGCGACGCGGAGGGGAAGCTGAACACGCTGCAAACGCAGATCGCCGCGACGAAGGCGAAGCTGGAGCAGCTTGAAATTCGCCGGGCACCTTTTGAAGGACAGGAAGTGCTCGATTCAGAGGCGTTGAACGAGGTTGAGACGAGGGCTAAGCGTCTGAACGAAGAATTTGCGTCAAAGCGCACCGAAGTGGGCGCGCTGGAACAGCAGGTGAAGAGTGATGACGAAGCGCTGAAACGCCGCGAGGCCGGTGGTGCGGAATTGCAGGCGGCGGAAACTGAATCACTGCGCTGGGGCCGCTTGAAGGAGCTGATCGGATCGGCGGATGGCGCGAAGTTTTCGCGCTTTGCGCAATCGCTCACGCTGCGCCAGTTGATCGACTTGGCGAATCATCATCTGGCAGTGCTGTCGCCGCGTTACCGGCTCATGGCGGCAGCGGGAGATGAGTTGGACCTGCGCATTGTCGATCTGTATCAGGCGAACACCGATCGCCCGATGGAGAGCCTGTCCGGGGGCGAGAGTTTTCTCGCAAGCCTGGCTCTGGCGCTTGGACTGAGCGAGCTGGCGAGCCGGCATCATCCCATCGATTCACTCTTCATCGATGAAGGCTTCGGCACGCTCGACACGGAGACCCTGGAAGTGGCCCTGAGCGCGCTGGAGAACCTGCGCTCGCAAGGCAAGACGATCGGTCTGATCTCACACGTCGATCTTCTGAAGGAACGACTGACCACCCAGGTGCGCGTGCTGCGCGGCGCGGGCGGGACGAGCCGCATTGAGGTGGTGGCGTGATCGCTAGCGCAAACTCGCGACGCCGTCTTTGAGTTGGTAGAGCTGCCCGATTTCCGCATCACTCAGCGCCCGGTCAAACACGGCGAGATCGTCTTGATGCCCAACATACGATGCTCCAAGCACCAGGGCGACGGATGCCGGATCCCAGCCGAACGTGAGATCCCAGTTGTCGATGCTGCCCTGCTTCCTGCCGTTCAGGTAAAGGCTGGCGCCGGGCTTCGGCGACTTGCTGTTCACGTTGGAAAGCGTGAAGGCCA
>CANJVS010000271.1 GCA_947477755.1 Verrucomicrobiaceae bacterium
CGTTTTGGTTTGCGATGCCCGTGATCGTTGGCGACGAATTTGCAGGCCCGAGCGTGTAGTTTGTGGTCGCACTTTGGGACACGGTCGCTGCCGTCTGCCCGTTCGCATCGTAGGTGGCGAGTGCCGTGCGATTCACTCGGGCATACTCAGTGCCGGATGAACCCAATGTCGCGTAGGTCGAAGCTTTGGAAATGCCAGTGGCGACGAGGCCTGTGGCCTTGCTGGTAAACGGCGTGAAATTGGATGCTGCCGACGCATCCACCGAGTAAGTGCCGCCTTCCACGGAACTCCACGTCAGCGTGACATTCGGCGCGGAAACACTTGGCGTGCTGATCGTCACTGGCGTGTTGGCTCCGCCGATGAAATGTTGAGTGAGCGGCGTGTCGGCATTCATCACGGTCGTGGTTGTGCCGCCACCGCTGGCAGTGCCATAATACTGCCGCCCCGTCGTGTAAGGGAATGTGGGCGTGCCCGCAGCGGTGATCGTGGTGAAATAGGCCCAGGTGCCCGCTGGAAACTCCGGCGTCACGCAGAAGCGCACGTTCTGCTCGTTGAGATCGTAGTCCCCCAATACGAAACCACCCACGGAGTTCGATCCTTTGGTCTGCACACGTCCAGCGAGATCGCCCTGATAATCAAAGTCCTCGATGTAGTGGCCGAGCAGGTAAGCGCTGCCTGCGGTTGTGGTGACCGCCGGTCCGTATTGCGCCGCTGTGAGAGTCGGCTTGTTCTGAATCCGCTGCGCCCACAGCGGGAGTGATTCACGCACGGTGATGGCCGTGGTGCCATTGGTGCCATCGCGCAGCGCAAAGCCCGACACCATGCGGCGCAGACCGCTCGCGGCGCTGTCGGGATCAGAGTAGCCGTAAGGTCCGTAAACCGGCAAGCCATCCGCCGCCCACGCGAGGATGGGCGAGTGCTTGGTGACTGCTCCAACGCTCTCCGTGTAGCGGTTGGTTGTGGCATTGTAGTCCACATGGTCTCCGAGTTGATAACGCAGGCCGATTGGCTGCGCGTGGTAGTGGTAGTTGTTCCCGGCCTGATGCGCGAGCGCCTGATCAAAGGTGGGCCCTTCATTGTGGTAGCCGTCACGATTCCAGATGCCGTCGCCGGTGAAACCGCCATTCGGAGTCGCATCTGTGAAATTGGGTGTGCCCTTGTAGGAAAAGGCGTCGCGGCTGTCGAACATGGACACGCCATTCACCATGCGACCCGTCGCACCGAGTCCCGTGGCTACCTTTGTGCCGGGAATCGTGGGCACGCGCGGGATTCGGTAAACGGTCGCCGTGTTCGAGGGGAAATTAGGAAAGTTGGTTGGCCAAGGGCCCATCATATGGCTGGCCAGTCCCGTGGTGCGAATGTAAATCCAATTCGAGGAATAGTTGATTTCGGTCACATCCGAATAGGTAGGAGAACTCTGCACCCCGGTTCCGCGACTCCAAGTGATGGATTTCGTGCCAGCAGCTTCGTCGGTCGCGCTTGCATAAATGCGCGCATATTGGCCCGAGTTGGTGGTGAACCATGATGTCAGCTGTGGGTCGGCATGGGCCACGTTGGCAGCGGCGGCGAGGGCGAGAAGGATGAGGCGTGTCATGGCGTGGGAGGTCTGCTGTTCGTGATCCTAACAACCTCAATCTTAAGGAATGATGAGCAGAAACGGTCTTTTTTGTGAAGCAATGGTTAAGATGCGCCCATGCTTACAGCATTGCGGCCGAAGACCCATTGGCCATCTGGCCAATAGCGCACCGCAAACGGGCATGAATTCCCGCCTGGATGATCAGTTCACCGTGAGCACGAAATGCCCTTCACCCGTGCCGCCTGCGCTGGTGGCGGTGAAGCATGAACTGAGTTTGCGGGTCAGCGAGAGCAGCTGATGCTGGCGCATACGGCGCAGGGTGAAAATGCAGCGTTCCATTGGGCGCTTAAAAGGAAATCGATGATCGATGAGATGGGAAAAGGGGAAACAAATCACATCCCATGCTTGGCTGGTTCTGTCAGGACTCCATCAAGGGGAATCGATGAAATTGTAAATTTTATGTTAAGGTCACCGCCGCCGGAACCAGCCCGTGATGCTTATCCGGGTCTTGGTCGTCGGAAGAACCTCATGCCAGAAGTCTCCTGAGAGGAAGCAGACGAGCGTGCCAAGTCTGGGTTCAATCAGGATAAACTCGCCCGTTTTTTCGCCTGCTGTGGTCCACAGTTTCAGTTCACCGCCATCACCGGGCTGCCAGTTGGGGTTCAAATATAGAATCGTCGTGACGATGCGGTCGGCGGCGTCCGCATGGCGGTCCAGATGCGGTTTGTAAAACGCGCCCTCCGGGTAGATGGCAAAGTGTCCCTCATACTCAAAGAGGCCGAGAAAAAATCGCTGATTCAGCGCCAGGCGCAGGAGTTCGAGCCTGGCCAGATAGAGAGCCTGTTGCACGGAGGTTTCTTCATTTTGAAGCCACAGGACATGATCACCGCGGATGTCTTCGCGCACCTGCAGATTCATCCCTCGTCCCACACCGGCCCGTTTGAGTTCGCCCCTCTCGCTGGCATTCTCACACTCCGTGCGCAGCCGGAGTGATTCCTCATCCCCGATGCAACCAGGCTTCGATGCCCAGCCACACAGGTCCATGGCATTGAGCAGGTCGAGCATTCATCCATCAGCGTGAGGTGGATCCCGATAGCGAGACAATTCGCTCAACCATTTGATTTTAGTCAGCGCACAGCCGGACCGGCGACTCTCGTCGCCGTTTATTCATGCAAGCAGCCGATGCCCCGGCTTTGGCTCGCGGGACTATCTTCCGGTGCGCGGCTTGATCGTGTAGCTGTGCTCCACGCTGGCATTGGGCAGATTGCCTTTGGTGATGCCGGGAATGATGGAGCGGACATAGTCCACCTTCGCAGATTGTGGATCGACGGTGACGCGCACATGGCCTGAGCTGCCGAGAATCACGCCTGTGTAGCCGTACTCTTCCGCACTGCGGGTGCCGCCACCAGGATGGCCTGGCTGGGGGACTTCCTGGTAGATGATGCCGTCGAGTTCTTCCCTACCGAATAGGTGATCGTGACCGTGGAAGACGGCACTGACACCGTTTTTGACAAGCAGTTGATGGATCGGCAAAGACCAGCCCGGCCGATGCTCTTTGAAACCATCGCTGCCATCCAGATTCCGGCCTCCCCACTCCATGTAGGGAGCGGGTGTCACGCCGCCGCGTGCATCGCGCCCCAGGCCGCCGACGAGGTGATGGATGAAAACAAACTTGAAGGGTGACCGGCTCTTTTCGAGTGTCGCGGTCAACCACCGGTACTGTTCCGCGCCCAGAGTCATGCTCCAGTTGCCTTCGCTGCGGTTCGCGATGTTCCAGAACGGGTCGAGAGCCACGAAGAGTGCATTGCCCCACTCAAAGGCGTAGTAGCTGTGCTTGTCGTTTCCGTCGGTTGGATTGGGGAAGAATTGATGCCGCATGCCAAGTGACCAGTTGGCCATCTCGATGCGGTCGCCGCGCTCGCCGTCGTGATTGCCAAGCACCATGAAAACGGGCACGCTGTGGGCGATGCGGCCCATGTAGTATCGCTGCCCGAGGTATTGCGATTCTGAACGCGTGTAGAATTTGCCAAACTTGTCCACCATCGTTGTGTCACCGAGGTCGATCATGAAGTCCGGCTTGTCTGCGAGCATGTTTGCCAGGGTTTGCTGATACACGCGCACATCCGTGTTTAAATCGAGATGCGAGTCGGCCTGCATGACAAAGGTGAAGCTTGAGCCGGCAGCCCGCTGCGTTTGAAAATGCCGCACCACATCCTGCGTGGCCTCACCACCGGCTCGGCGATACGTCAGTTGATAGGAGTAGCTTGTGTCGGGCTTCAATCCGCCCATCAGGAGGCTCTGCGGTTTTCCGGGCTCCAGCTTGACGGCCGCCGTCTTCAAACCGTCGCCATAAGTGATGAATGCTTCCATGGCCTCCCAGGCGATCACGCTTGCGGTGACCGAGTCTGAGCCCGCACGACACAGCCAGACATTGAAGAGATAGGGCGGCACGATGGCTGGCTCCACCTGACCTCCGGCGCCAGCGCCTTTGTCGCCGCCTTTGCCGCCCTTGCCTTTGGGTTTGTCTTCAGGTGCTGCCGCGACGACGAGCAGACCGAGCAAGGCGGTCAGGAGTGAGATGTGAACGGGTTTCATGGTAGCATCGGCTTTCAAGCCTGTGGTTTGGTTGATTCAATGTGAAGAACACAGGCTGGAAAGCCCATGTTACTTGTTGCCTTTCCTGCCGCCTTTTCCTCCGCCACCGCCCTTGCGATCACCGCTGCGCTCGCCGCCTTCGACGTAGTCAGGGTTGGGTTTGGGCATGCCGGCATTGACGGAGCGGAGGTAGTCCATCATGCGGTTGTCGAGAGCCCTGGCGATGTCGGGCTTGGATGAGGCAAGATCGTTTTGTTCACCGACGTCCCTGCTGAGATCAAAGAGATGGAGCTGACCGGATTCAAAGACGCGGATCAGTTTGTAGTTCTGAAAGAGAATGGCCGAGGCGGGACCGATGCGATCTTTGTCATAATGAGGGAAATGGATGACGAGCTCCTCCCGCTGGCGTTTGGGCGCTGCGTTTGGATCGCGCTTCAACACGTTCACAAGACTGACACCTTCAATGCCTTTGGGCAGTTCCCTGATTCCTGCAAGATCCATGATCGTGGGCAGCACATCCACGGTGCTGGCCCGGACATGAGAGAACTGGCCCGCTTTGATGCCCGGTCCCGC
>CANJVS010000272.1 GCA_947477755.1 Verrucomicrobiaceae bacterium
GAGCGTGTCCACCGTTGTGGAGGTCAGCAGGATGGCGCCCTCGGCAAGAAGCTTGGCCAGAGGCACGCCAAGACAGGCACCGGTGAGGCCGAGCAACAGGGCCTCGCCAAGAAAGAGCCGCAGCACCTGACCACGGGTCACGCCAAGCGTGCGCAGCATCCCGATTTCACCGCGCCGGGTCATCACGGCGACCGAGATGGTGTTGTAAATCAGAAACAAGCCCACCACGAGAGCAATGCCGGAAAGCATCGTGAGATTGAAATGAAACGCCGCGAGCATTTTCTCCACTGCGGCGCTGCGGCGTTGGGGACGCTGCACGCTGAGTCCGGCAGGCAACCGCCTGGACAGGATCTGCTCGGCTTTCTCCACCGGCACATCATCATGCAAACGCACTTCGATGCGATCCACATGACCGGGGCGATCCAAGGTCACCTGAGCATTCGCAATGTCCATGACACCCAGCGATTGCGCCGCGAGAGCCGGGCTCGATTTGCCTGATTCCTTGCCGCCAAGAATCTGCGTAATCTTCACCATCCGGCGGCGATCTCCGACAAGCAGCGTGAGGGCATCACCAGCTTTCAATTGGTGCCTTTGCGCAAAACTGCTGGTGAGGATGACGCTGTCGGGCTGGGCGAGAAAGGTCATGAGTTCCAACCCGCCGGCAGAGGCGCCGGAAAGAGCGTAGTCTCGGAGTGCCGGGTCACGCAGCGCATCGATGCCAATCAAGCGCAGCGTTTCACTCCCCTGCCCTGTCTGCGCCGTAACATCAGCCTCAATCACCGGCGTGGCGATGCCGATCTCCCGCAGCCATGCAAGCTGCGGCACGAGTGTTTCATCCACTCCTAACGGCGGACAGGTGATCTCCAGCGCGGCCTTGCCCGACACCGCATCCAGCGCGGCACTGAAACCGCGCAGCGATCCCTGATTCGCGAGCTGAATCGCCAGCATCACCGACACACCAAGCGCAACTCCAAGTGCGGTGAGCACCGTGCGGTGACGATTGGTGCGCATCGGGCGGAGAATGAGTGAACGAAACAACATGTCAGGCTCAGTTGCTGTCGATCATCAGGCCATCCTTCATCCGAATCGTTCGACTAGCGATGGCCGCGACACTTTGATCATGCGTGGCCATGAGAATGGCGATCCCGAGATCGCGGTTGAGTTCCTGAAAGAGTTGCAGCACGAGCTGTCCGTTGGAGCTGTCGAGACTGCCGGTTGGCTCGTCAGCAATGAGCAGGGCGGGTTCGTGAATGACGGCCCGGGCAAGGGCTGCACGCTGGGCTTCGCCGCCGGAAATCTGGGCGGGCATGTGATCAAGCCGGTGCTCAATGCCGACTCGGGCGGCAAGGGCTCGGGCTTTGTCAAAGGCCTGTCCTTCCGGCTGACGCGCCAGCAGCAGCGGCATGGCGATGTTTTCGAGAACACTCAGCGTGGGCAGCAGATTGAAGAACTGGAAGACAAAACCAATCCGCTCGCGTCGAAGCCTGGTCAGGTCATTGTCATTTAGACTGGCGATGTCACGACCATCGAGACGGAGCGATCCCGAGTCGGCGCGATCCATGGCACCACACAACTGAAGCAGCGTGGATTTACCGCATCCTGACGGGCCCATGATGGCGGTAAAATCTCCCGCCTTCATCGAAAGACTGACGCCGCGCAGAGCCGCCACGGAGGTGCCGCCCATCGAATAGGAGCGGGTGAGTTGATCAGCTTGAAGAAGTGACACAAAAAGGAATTACGCCGCGACGAGCCAGATGGCGGCGATGAGGGTTAGGATAAACAGCGTCCATTCAAAAGGCTTTTGCGGGATGCGTTTCAAAATCTGCCAGCCGAGAAGGATGCCAACAACAACGCAGGGAAGCAGCACCAAATTGGTGGCCAGAGAGCGCGGATTGATGATGCCGAGATCGGCAGAAAACGGCACTTTGAAGAGATTGATGAAGAGAAAGAAACGGCTGAAGACGCCGAGGTGCTCTTTCTTCTCCAGTCTCTGGGAGAGCAGATAGACAGTCATGACTGGACCGGCAGCATTGGCCAGCATGGTCACAATCCCCGCGCAGAGTCCCATGCTCCAGGAAAAGGCCTTGTGCTCGGTCAGGGCGATGAAGTCTTGTTTGCGGGCATTCAGCAGCAGATTGAACACAAGCAAGGCGACAATGAGCCAGCCAATGACAGTGCGGGCAGCGTTGTTATCAATGTGCCCGAGCATGAAGTAACCGATGACAACACCGACGATGGCGGGAGGCACCATGGGAAGGATCTTTCTCCATGAACCGCCGTGACGGTTGATGAAGTAGCCCATGAAATCCGCCACGATCAGCAGCGGCAGCACGAGACCGACAGAGGCCTTGGCACCAAAGGCCTGGGCCATGAGCACGACATTCAGTGTGGCTGTGCCTGACAGGCCACTTTTGGAAAGGCCGATGCAGAGCGCTGCAATCGAGGCCAGAAGCAGAACATGGCTGTCACCAGTGAAAAGGGTGTGCTGTAACAGCCAGTCAGGAAATTGCACTCAGTCTCAGGGGACGATGGTCACAGGGGTTCCGGGAGGCGCCACGGAGAAGATCCTTGCCGCCATTTCATACGGCAAGCGGATGCAACCATGCGAAGCGGGAAAACCCGGATTGGGTATGAAGCCGGAATGCATGCCGACACCACCGCCAGTCAGGCGCATCCAATAGGGCATTTGCGCCCCGACAAAGCGGCAACCCGAAGGCACACGATGCACGCCCGCCGTGGCATCGCTGCGGACGGTGTTACCCCGAGAGTCGACGATGCTTCCATAAAGATTGGAACGCTTGTCCACGATCTTCTCGGAGATGCGGAAGGTGCCGGTGGGGGTGCTGTGACCACTGCGCCCCGAGGCCACATAGCTCCAGCCAATGTTTTGACTGTTGCGGAACACATAAGCCTTCTGCTGGCTGAGGTCGATGGTCACATAAACGGAACCGGACTGACCACTCCCATGCCAGACGAAGAGCGGACTACTGGAGGAGTCGGCTGGCTGGACGAGGATAGCCCTGCGGACAACTTCCCGTCTAACGAAGGACGTGGGCATTTGGCAGGCACTGAAGACGAGAAGAGTCAGGGCAGTGAGGGCGAGACGTGCGGTATTCATGACAGGAGTCTTTTTAGCAAATACTGGCGGATTACCAAAGCGTCTTCTGCTGGGTAAAGTGGGATTTTTCATGCTAATTATTGCCGTAAATTCCAGTAAATCTTGAGATTCTTACTGGCACGACCAGCTGCCACCATGTCCACGTCCCGGTCGCCGTCGAGATCGGCTCCCATCACGTCTTCACAGGCCATGGTATTATCATCGAGAAGATGCTGCTGCCAGCCTGTGCCATCCTCTTTGGTGGTGTAAAAAAGCTTCACGCCCACACGCTTGCCGATTTTGTTCATGGCGCGCCAGCCGACGACGATCTGGCGATTGTTTAAGCCCAGCAAATCATGGCAGGCAAGAGCGTGCCCATCCACGAGAGTGTCGTCCAGAACACGGCGCTGCCAGAGGCCATCTTTTGGTCCCTCCGGTGGCGGGGTGTATATGACAAGTTGATTGCCATGCATGGGCTCGATCGCGGCAACGTAGGGTTGCCCACCAGCGAAAGCGCCCCAGCGGACTTCACCTGCGCCCTGAAGCTCTGGCGTGTCATGCCTGGCCACCCATTGGGAGCGCCAGCCATTCGTGCCTGAGGTGAGCCGGACGATGCCCTCACGCCCGGCGAGGAGCAGGGACTCAGGCTCATCCGGTGTGGAAGGGATGACTTCAAAATTATGCGTCATGTGCATGGCATCAGCGACAAGCGTGGTGTTCCACGGCTGCGTGACATCTTCAGGCTTGTGATAGGCCAGGATGCGGACGCCATTCCCCACCCCGTTTTTATTTCCCCGACCATGCAACGGAGCGACGATCAGGTCGTAACGGCCGGATCGGTTTCTGACCCACCTCATGCGGTGCGTGGTGGGTTCGTGGCTGAGTTCGATAGGTTTCCAGCGCTGAGTGCGATCCTCCGGCGGCACGAGATAGAAAACGGCACCGCTGTCCACGGTGTCGCCGGGATTCCATTGAGCACCCACGGCAATCTCGCACTTGCCATCGCCATTGATGTCGCGGGCAGCAATGCAGACGTGATCCTTGTCGGTGAGTTTTTCAGCGATGATGTGCTTTTCCCACTTGGGGTTTTGGTACCAGGCGATGAGATCCTTATCCGCCAAAAGAATATCCGTCCGGCCATCGCCATCCACATCCGCCAGCGCAAGGCCGTAACCGATGCCCACATTGGAGTCGATTTCCTGAGCCTTGAAATTGGGTATTGTCTGGGCAGACGCAGAGCCGGCCGAACTGATCATGGCGGTGGACACGAACCCGAAGAAGCATGATTTAAGCTGGTGCATGGACCGAATCCTGCCCGAATTGGGGCGGCACGGCGAGAAAAAGAATCCTCAAAGATCTAAAGGATTGACAGTGTAGTCACTAAACTAGTACTCATTTCGAGCAGAACCAGTGATGTGACATGTCTAAACTGCACAGCCTCACCGGCTGCAACCATGATCTCTTCACTCCCACCACTCTCCAGGCTCTTCAAAAGTGGACTCGTTGCCGCACTGGCACTGGTCATGGTTGAGGGCCTCCACGCGGTGGCTCCGACAGCGCCGGTCATTACGCGGGTGGACTTTTCACAGTCGGGCTTCAAAACTTTAAACCATCAGATCCAATATGACGGGAATGGTGTGCCCA